>CAJYHH010000190.1 GCA_913773825.1 Candidatus Sericytochromatia bacterium
TGGCAGCAGCCTTAGGAGCGGCAGCTTTGGCAGCGGGATAGGCAGCAGCCTTAGGAGCGGCTTTTGGGGCAGCTTTAGCAGCGGGTTTGGCAGCAGCCTTTTCAGCTTTCGGTGCAGCCTTAGAAGCCGCTTTGGCGGCCGGCTTGGCAGCAGCCTTAGGCGCAGCTTTGGCGGCAGCTTTAGCAGCCGGCTTGGCAGCGGATTTAGGAGCAGACTTCTCTTTGGACATGTTTTTGTGCCTCGGGTTTTGGTTTTAAAATTTCTTAGACGACTTTAGAAAACGTGGTTTAACTAGACGACTTGTTAGACGACTCGGAATCGCTCTGAGTGTCGGTCTCCGGAGAAACCGGAGCGGATGTAGTTTCGGCAGACTGTTGCAGTTCCGGCTGGGAAAGCTGCTCTTCGACTGCCGTAAGCATGCTCGCAAGCTGGGCTCGTTCCGTACCAGGAAACTGCTTTTCCAGTTCATCGATCATGGCTTCGCGCAATTGTTCACGGTCTGAACCAGCTCGGTCTAAAGCAACTGCCATGTGCAATTGCCAGACACGCTGGAGACGAGCGCTGAGGTTGATCTGAACTTCCGGCTGTACAAGCACCTGCTTGAGCATTTCCATCGCTTCAGTTGCCTGAACAGATTGTAAATGCTCGGGGCTGATGCTCAACTGTTGCGGCTCCATCGTCATCCGCGCCGTCAGGAGAATATCTCCTGTCTCGATGTGTTCGACGGTGAAAAAGAGTTGAGAAACATCCTCGGAATTAATGGGATAGAGATCATGAATCTTGTATTCTCCGGCAGGCAGGCCGAAACCGTTGCTGTCTGCCAGTTCAACATGCCCGAGAGTTTCGGGATTCTCATTGGCAAAGATACGGGTAAAAGCCAGATGCATGAATTCCTCCAATGAACATTTGGGATAGTATAGCAAATTGCATACAGCTCTTCGCTAGTGGGGATGCCACAAAAAATTGTTTTTTGTGGATATTTAGATACATCTTTTTTGAATATAGACAGTCCCAATGCCCCATGAGAAGGGCGCGCTAAAGCTTTCAATCAGTTTAAAAGCTGATTCATCAAGTGGGTAAGACACTGTCACCACGCGGGTTTCAACGGGCAACTCAAGTAGTTTTTTTTGAGCTTGTTCAAGATGTTGATCGCTATAACAAGTGCCAACTAAAAAAAATACTGTTCCATCAAGATTTTCTTCAAACCAATTGGCCTGATGGAGATCTGCGAGCCCTTGAAGCATCAAATGTTTTTGTAACCAGCTAAACTTTTCTACAAATCTCGGCACCAGTTCATAACCAACAGCTCGTACTCCATACCAGTAATGTACAAACAGCAGATTGCGACCAGTGCCAGCACCTAACTCCACAAATACATCGTCACGACTGAGCTCGACAGCTTCACACACTTTTTCTAAGGTGGTCCAGGGCGTTTCGCCATAGACTGTAAGATCTTCAGGTAAATTCGCGCTATCAGTAGCTTGGCGACTAATTGAAAACGGACTTTTTAAGCCATATTCAAGCATCCAGAGCCCGTCTGCTTTCATCAAAAACGGATTGCGATAATAGCGACGAATTTCTGAAATCCAGATCCCAAAGTTCCAGAAATGATTCCAGATATTCAGCACCAGTACCCAAGGAATCTCGATGATGCCCAACACAGCTTGTAAAGGACGTTTAGACGATTT
>CAJYHH010000191.1 GCA_913773825.1 Candidatus Sericytochromatia bacterium
GCATTAAAAATATTGCCGCCCGCGCTCCAGACATAAGGCAGCCAGAAGAGTGAGCGCTTATCAAAGCTAATCCCAAATTGTTCAGGATGCTGATCGCCATCAGCGTCTACTGTCAGCTTTTGGGCCGCTGCAATCATCTCTTCATAAGTCCAGTCGGGCTTTGGATAAGGCACACCGGCTTTATCAAAGAGCTCCTGGTTATAAAAAATCACCAGATTTGACGCGTCACGGGGAATGCCCTGTAACTGGCCTTTCCAGCGGAAACCATCTAAAGTCTGGGGATAAAAATCATGGGTTTTAATTGTCTGGCTTTTGGCGACAAAGGGTTCTAGATCCATAAAGGCATCATTAGAGGCATAAACAGGGAAGTTGATGTTATTTAAAAACATCACGTCAGGCGCCAGATTTGCCGCCAGCAAGGCATGCATTTTCTGGAAATATTTATCCGGCACATGCATCAGCGTGAGTTTAATTTCGGGATGCTCTTTCTGAAACTGCTCAAGTAAGGGCTTGAGAATCTCCATCTCAGGCGGACTGCCCCAGGTTGAAAAAACCAGAGTATTCGGATCTTTCGCCGGTTGACAGGCGCTAAGCAGCAGAGTAAGTGACAGAATGAGTTTATTGCGCATGTCAGGAATTATACATGGGCTCTGAGCTGTGGGCTATGGGGGATAAAAGGCTATGGGCCTTGAGACCCCACAGCCCTTTTAGGGCGGGCAGTTTAAACAATGCTCGTACGGGGAATTGAATAGCTAAATGATTAGGGCTTTAGTTTAAAAACCTGTTTAAAAGCCTGTTAACTGATGCAGCCACAATCTGCATAACTGATGAAATAGCTGAAGACTTTATAGCCCATAGCCCCCAGGCTGCTGCTTAAGTTATGATGCCCAGCATGTTTCAAGCATTGACTTACCCTGACTTTAAGCTATCGACCCAATTATGCCCTTTTTAATTCCTGGCGCCCTGATTTTATCTTTTGCACCCGTTTTAGTTAAAGCTTCCGGACTCCATCCTGATTTAATGGGATTTTACCGGATGTTTTTTGGCATGATCTGGCTGGGCGGGCATTTATTGATCACTCAGTCAAAACCACAGGGCAAATGGCTGCAGCCCTTACCTTTGTTAGCGGGTCTGGCTTTTGCATTAGATCTGATCCTCTGGCACCGCTCGATTCACTACATCGGCCCTGGATTAGCCACCATGCTGGCCAATCTA
>CAJYHH010000192.1 GCA_913773825.1 Candidatus Sericytochromatia bacterium
GGCTGAACTCTTTGGTGTATTGGCGCGCTGGTTACGGCCACGTGCTTTAAATGAGCGCGGTCTGCGTCCCGAGCGCCAGGACGACGAACAGGAATTGCCGCCGTTGCCCGGGGTTGAAACCCGTGAAGCGCTGCTGCGTTTAGGTGGTAATGTGAGTTTGTATATCAAGCTGCTCAGGCGGTTTGCTGAAGAGCTTCCCGATAAACTTCAGGACTTGGCCTCTGATCTTCAGCTTCAAGCTCAGAGCCAGGCGCACCAGCTGGCCCATACACTCAAAGGTACAGCAGGTAATTTGGGCTTAACGGGATTACAAGCCAGGATGGTGAGTTTAGAACAGGCCTTAAAGGCCCAGGATTGGCCAACCGCTGAGTTTTTGCTTGAGCAGGCCCGAATTCAGCTCCAGCCTTTATTACCGGAAATTCTGGCACTTAAACCCGCCCAACCCGCTTCTTTATTGCCTTTAGAGCCCGCTGAACAGCGAGAGTTACATCGCCAGCTGCGTGAAGCGCTGCAAAATTACGATCCCAGTGCGGGTGATTTGCTGGCCCAGCTGGTGATTCACTTTGAACAGCCAGAACTTACGGCTGAACTTGAAACCTTAATTGACGACTTTGATTTTGAAACAGCGCTGCTGCGCTGGCAAGATCTCGAAGAAGGGCTGGAATTCCGGCTCAAGACCCAACTTGAAGCTCGCATTGAGATTCATGTTGAACCTCATCATCCAGCAGAGGAGGTCTAAGATGGATGGTCTGATTTTGATTGTTGACGATCAGCCTCAAAATCTACAGATGCTCAGCACAACCCTGCGTGAAGCGGGGTATCAGGTTGCGGCTGCTAATAGCGGCCAGACCGCTTTGCGGATTTTGGATAAGCGTCAGCCGGATCTGGTGCTCTGTGATGTGGTGATGCCTGAAATGGACGGCTATGAAGTCTGTCGGCGCCTCAAAGAACTGCCTCATGGTCAGGATATTCCGCTGATGTTTTTAACCGCTAAAACCGATAGTCAAGCGATTGTACGTGGTTTTGAAAGTGGTGCGGTTGACTATGTGACAAAGCCTTTTAATACCAGTGAACTGCTGACGCGGGTTCAGACTCAGCTGGAGCTTAAGCAGGCCCGGCGTCAGATTTTAGCCTATCGTCGTCGGATTGATGCGCTGCTGGGTCACCATGACGAGATGTTAAAATTAGCCGCTGAAAAACTCAAGCCCAGCCTGGATGCTTTGCTGCGACAGACTGAAAACCTAGAGCGCCAATGCCCCGCGCTGAGCCCTAATAAATTAGCTTTAGAACTTCAAAAAATTCAGGCCGATGTGCGTGAACTGCTGAGTGCGCTTGAGCCTTTATTTGCTCAGGTTTTGCATGACAACTGAGCGCAATGAGCTCTTACTAGGAATTTTAGTTGACGTTACGGCCTGCCTGAATCAGGCTGAAAACTGGGACGCTGCGATGTATCAGTCCCTGCCCTTGCTAGGCGCCATTCCAGACCTTGAGCGGATTACGATTACTGAGCTGCGCCAGCAAGCAGGGCACTGGTTTTTAGGCGCACGCTTTGACTGGCGTAAAGGCCAGGTCAGTGGTCCTGATTACCCTGCTAAACCCATGCCCTGCAATGAATATATGCCCAACTGGCTTGAGGCTTTTTTAAACAAAGAGACGGTCAAAGGCCAAGTCGACGAGTTTCAGACAACTGAGCAACGTTTTATGCGCTTACGCGGTAGTACCTCCCTGTTGGCCGTTCCGGTATGGATGAAAACCCGACTTTGGGGCGTTGTGATTTTTAGTACCTCACTGCCTGAGCGCAGTTGGGGAGACAGTGAAGCTTCGATTTTAAAAATGACCGCCCTCAATATGGGAGCCATTTTAGATCGCTTTGAATTAACAGCTGAATTAGCGGGCCGGATTGACGCCCGCACCCAGGAGGTTGAAGCGGGTCAGGCGCTGCTGCGTAGTCTTAACGATGTACTGCCTGATTTGATTTTTTATAAAGATTTACAAGGGCGATATCTCAGCTGTAATCAGGCCTTTGAGGATTTTACGGGTCAAACAGCAGCTCAGTTGCAGGGCCGTCTGGATAGCGAAGTCTTTGGGCCTGAGGCTTTAAGTGAGCTTTGGCTGCGAGATGAATGGGTTCAGGCAGAAGGCCTCAAGATGTTTGAAACCTGGGCAGATGTCTTTGGGCTTGATGCTGACATGCCTTTAGGGGGTGAGTTGAGCACGCGCGAAGACTGGGTCTCGACCTTGGACGGCCCCAAGGTTTATCTTGAAACGCGTAAAACCTGGTACAGCGGCCATAATGGCCAGACTATCGGTTTAATTGGCATCAGTCGCAATTTGACGCGGCGCAAACTGGCTGAAAATGCCATGCAAGAGAACCTGACTAAATTTCGTCAGTTGATTGATACCTTGCCGGTGGGGATCTTTGGGATTGAAGCCGCCGGTGATACTTATTTTTCGAACCAGATGGCCCGCCGTTTGCTGGGTGAAGGCCTGGAAGCCCAGGGTAGTACAGCTGCGCTCGCTGATTTGCCCTATAGAAATATGCTGATCGATTCAGAACAGGATTATCCCCCTGAGCGCCATCCCCTGACGCGGGCTTATCTCAACAAAGAAGTCAGTGAAGTCACGGATCTGGAAGTGTTGCATGCAGATGGCCGTCGTGTGCCCATGTATGTAAGCGGAACACCGGTTTTAGATGCTCAAGATCAGCTGCTTTATGCCATTACGGCCTTTACAGATATCAGCGAAAGTCGGCGCAAAGAAGCGGAGTTGACTGATTCGCGTCAACGAGCTGAAGCTGCAAGTCGGGCTAAAAGTGAGTTTTTGGCCAATATGTCTCATGAAATTCGCACGCCCATGAACGCGATTATTGGCCTCAATCATCTTTTGCTCAAAAGTGAATTAGCACCCAAGCAGCTTGAATTTGTCCAAAAAATGCAGAACGCCGCTCAGAGCCTGTTGAAGCTGATTAATGATATTCTTGATTTTTCAAAAATCGAGGCCGGTAAGTTACCGCTAGAAAAAATTCCCTTTGATTTACGTCATAGCCTGAGTAATCTGGTCAATCTACTCGGTTTGCGCGCTCAAGAACGTAACCTGGAGCTAAGGATTCAGCTTGAGCCCGATTTACCCGTGGCGCTGATTGGCGATCCCTTGCGACTTGAGCAGGTTTTAATTAATTTAGTCGGTAACGGGATTAAGTTCACTGAACAAGGCACGGTCACGGTACAGGTCGCTTTGCTAAGCGCCAATGACGAAGACGTCAGCCTACGCTTTAGCGTCAGTGATACAGGCATTGGGATTCCGAAAGAACAACAGGAACAACTCTTTCAGGTCTTTGCCCAGGCAGATAGCTCAACCACACGCAAATATGGTGGTTCTGGGCTGGGCTTAAGTATTTCAAAACGCTTAGTTGAGCTGATGGGAGGGCGCATCAGTTTCCGCAGTGAAGACGCGACAGGCAGTGAATTTTACTTTACTGCCCATTTTGGCCGTCAGCGCGCGGGCGTCAGCCAGATGCGGAATGTGCCCTCTAAACTCCAGGGGCTAAGAATTCTGGTAGTGGATGATAATCCAATGGTGCTGGATCTGGCGGAGGCTTATTTGCAGGGATTTTCACCTGTCCTGGATCTGGCCCGCAGCCGGGCGCAGGCGATTGCCATGTTAGAAGATCGCCTACAGCGCGGTGAGACCTATGACTTGCTCTTAGTTGACTGGAAACTGGATATCTTTGATGGCTTTGCTTTAATTGAACACTGCTGGAGCCTGATGCCAGAACGCCCTTACACAATTCTGATGACGGCTTATGGTCGCGAAGATGTGTTTAGTCAAAGTAAAAAACTGGGCTTGGATGGGATTTTGCTTAAGCCTCTGACGCCCTCTCAGGTTTTTGACGCTGTGCTGCAGGCCTTTGGCGCCGAAGAGGCGTTGCGTCTGCCTATCAGTCAAAAGGTTGACTCTCGTTTGCTTGACCCTGTGCGCGGGGCGCAGATTTTATTAGTTGAAGACAACGATATTAACCAGCTTGTGGCCTGTGAGCTGCTTGAAGCTGAGGGCTTTCAGATGGATGTGGCCTGGGATGGCGCTGAAGCCCTTGAAAAAATTATGGCGGCGACTGAATCCGGAACATGCGTCTATGACCTGGTACTGATGGACATTCATATGCCGGTTATGGACGGATATACAGCAACGCGTAAAATCCGTGCTTTGCCAGCTTGTGCAAATTTGCCGATTGTGGCGATGACAGCTGATGCGGTTGCGGGCGTACGGGAGCAGGTGCTTGCCGTGGGCATGAATGATTTTGTAACAAAGCCGATTGTTTTAGAACAGTTATTTGGCGTGCTGTCGCAGTATTTGCCCCAGCGAGAACAGTTTATAACACGCCCCCAAAACAGTCCTGAAAGCCGATTTGAGCTCTTAGACCTGGCTGAGATTTCTGGGCTAGAAGCTCCAGAAGCTTTACAAAGACTCAACGGCAATCTGGACTTATATCTTAAATTGCTGCGCCGCTTTGCGGCTGAGTTGCCTAAACGCTTAGATACACTGTTTTTGGCTCTGCAGGCAGGAGAACAGCAACAAGCTCAGGATTTGGCCCATACTCTCAAAGGGGCGGGTGGCAATTTGGGCCTGATGGCTTTACAGGCAGGCATGATTGGGCTTGAGCATGCCCTGCGTCAGAATGACTGGACTGATGCTCTTGAGCAGTTTGATCACATTCGTCAGGAAGTCCAGGTCCTTTTGCCTCAGCTGAGTCTTTTGCCAGAGGTTGGCCTGGTGTTGACTTGTCCAGAGCCAGATGAGCGTCGAGCGTTGATCGAACAGCTGAGTCTGGCTTTGCAAAATTATGATCCCAGCGCCGGGGATTTACTGGTCAGGCTCAAACCCTGTTTAAGTGATGCGGAGGCTTTTCAGGCACTAGAAGCCTTACTCGATGATTTTGATTTTGAAGCGGCTCTGTTACACTGGCAGGAGCTAAAAAAGACACTGGCAGCCCTGGAGGCCGCAGATGACACCCGAAGCTCTGATTCTGATCGTAGATGATCAGCCCGAAAACCTGCAAATGTTGAGCACTACCCTGCGCGAAGCGGCTTATCAGGTTGCTGCAGCAAATAGTGGACAAACAGCGCTTCGCATATTTGCAAAGCGCTTACCCGATTTAGTGCTTTGTGATGTGGTGATGCCCGACATGGATGGCTATGAAGTCTGCCTGCGCTTAAAAGCCCTGCCGCAAGGGCAGGATATTCCGCTGATCTTTTTAACCGCCAAAACCGATAGTCAGGCGATTTTAAAGGGGTTTGAAAGTGGGGCGGTAGACTACGTCACCAAGCCCTTTAACACAGGTGAACTGCTGGCGCGCGTGCGCACCCAGCTGGAGCTTAAACAGGCTCGTCAGACGATTCTGGAGTCAGCCAGCCGTCTCGAAGAGCTTCTGCGTCAAAAAGACAGCATGTTAAAACTGGCTGCTGAAGAACTCAAAAGCCCTCTACAAAACGTGTTTAATCAGGTCAGTGATCTGGTAAGGCGTAGCAGCAGCCTGAGCGCTGAGGCCATGAGCAGTGGCTTACAAGCCATGCAGCAACAGCTTGGGCAGATATTAGGTCGCGTTGATCAGCTGTTAGGCGTTTAGCGCTTTACAGGCCTGCAGCGTATTGTTTAAGAGCATCGCAATGGTCATCGGACCAACCCCACCAGGCACGGGTGTTATCAGGCTGCACTTGGGCGCCACGCTTTCAAAATCAACGTCACCGACGACTTTTTTGCCTTCTAAGCGGTTCATACCCACGTCGATCACAACAGCACCGGGTTTGACCATTTCGCCTGTTAGCACATTACGCACACCGACGGCGACGACAATGACGTCAGCTTCACGGGTATATAGCCCCAGATCAGCGGTGCGCGAATGCAGAATCGAAACAGATGCATGGCGCTGCAGCATCAGCAAAGCCATTGGTTTACCGACAATATTGCTGCGGCCAATCACCACGGCATTTTTGCCTTTGAGATCATAGCCGTAATAATCCAGCATTTTGATAATCCCAGACGGCGTACAGGGCGTTAGACGCGGGTGGCCTGAAAGCAAATGGCCACCGTTCACCGGATGAAAGCCATCAACGTCTTTGTCAGGCCTAATCGCTTCTAAAACGGCTTCGCTGTCAATCTGGGCGGGTAAAGGCATCTGGACTAAAATGCCGTGAATCTCGGGCTTTTCGTTAAGGCCTGCAAGCACGTCTAATAATTGCTGCTGAGTGGCGTCCTGAGGCAGCAGGATTTTTTCAGAATAAAAACCCACACGTTCACAGGCTTTTTGTTTATGGCTGACATAGATCTGAGAGGCCGGATCGTCACCGACTAAGACCACTGCCAGACCTGGACGCAAGCCTGTAGCCTGAATCTCAGCGCTGAGCTCAGCTTCAATGCTGGCGGCCACTTCTTTGCCCAGCATCAGCTTAGGCGTCTGGCTGGTCTCGTTAAGTTGTGTGAGGGTTTCTGTCATTCCAGCCACCAGCTATAGCTATTCCAGGTTGCGCCCATATAGGCGTTGGGCAGATAGTTATGCAGGGTTTTGTGATTGGCTTCAAGCGAGGCGCCGTAATAAAGTGGCAGGGTCGGAATCTGCTCAGCTAACAACGATCCCAGTTCGGCGTAGAGCTTTTTCTGCTGGCCCAGATGGATCGTTTGCTGCAGGGAGCGAGTCAGTTCATCAACCTGATAGTCTTTAAACCGTGAATAGTTGAGACCGGCTGGGGCAGACTGGGTGGAATGCCAGCGATGATAAGCATCTTCACCAGGGTGCTGGGTCCAGGTGCCCAGAGCGAGTTCAAATTCACCTTTGGGCAGCAGTTCACTGCGCAGCAGATTCGGCGCAACCGTTTTGATTTTGAGTTCAACGCCAGCGTCTTTCCAGGCCTGCTGTAAATAACGGCCAACCAGCTGATGGGCTTTATTGCCCTGAGCTAAAGTCAGCGTCAGGCTTAAAGGCTGGTCGTTACGCATGCGCTGCTGATTGGGTTTATTGTCGGGGGCCTGCCAGCCGGCCATTTGCAGGCTTGACTGAGCCTGACGCAGATCCGGGGCATACATTTTTTCGACCTGGCTGTTATATTTCCAGGAATCGCGAAGCTGATCGCCATAAGCGGGCTCGGCCAGACCGAGTAGTAAATCCGAAATGGCGCGTCTGTCAGTTGCAAAAGCCAGAGCGCGGCGCACGCGGCGATCTGCTAAAACGGGGTTGTCGAGATTAAAGATCAGATGCTCAATCTGGCCATCTGCAACCACATGTAAGTCTAATTCAGGGCGATTGCGCAGATAGTCATATGAAGCAATCGAAAGACCGCGCATAATTTCAGCTTCGTCAGCCCAGCTCAGGGCGTCTTTAATCGCTTTATAGCCATCGGGTTTAAACGCATAACGAATCTGATCCAGCTGAGGGCGGGCACGATGATAAAGTGGATTGGCGTTAAGAGTGGCGGATTGACCTTTGGCCCAGTCAGTCAGCGCAAAGGGGCCAGAGCCGACGGGATGACGGTTATAAGGATGATCCGGGGCAAAGCTCCAGTGCTGGCTGCGGAAAGAATGGCGCGGCAGCACATGGCGGAACAGACGATAATAATCGCCATAAGGGCGATGGAAATGCGCAACAGCGGTCTGCGGGTCAATGACTTCGACTTCGCGCAGATGTTCATAGCCAGGTGTCGGCGGATATTTCACTTTGGGATCGGTATGAACCTGCCAGGTAAAGAGAATATCTTCAGCCGTGAGCTTCTGACCATCATGCCATTTTAAGTCTGGGCGCAGGCGATAGGTCACGCTCATTTCGCCATTGCTGTGCATTTTAACCAGACCATTCGCCACAGTCGGAACAACCTGCACCAGATCCGCTTCGAGTTCAGCACGGGCATTTTCTTGAATCAGGCCGCTATAGATCAGGTTATACAGCTCCTGAGCCGGTGGGCTATAGTCAAAAACGGGATTCAGCAGGTTGGGCTCACCCACTGAGACAATCCGAACCACACCACCCCGTTCGGCAGTCTGACCGGGTAAAGCAGATAAGGCGCCGGCCAGCAGGCTGGCGGCCAGAATTATGGGGGATAAAGCTTTTTTCACTTGCTTCCTCACAGGCTGTTGCTGATGGCTCTTCATAAAACCGCTCCTTGAAATGAACGATGGCCGAGCAGGACTTGCCAGTCCTGGCCGCGGCGGCAAAGAATCCGGCCGTGGCCGGTATCGGCGACATAGAGATTTTGTTGTTGATCAACCGCGACATCAAAGGGCCGCTTCAGGCCTTCTGTGCTGAGTGTCTGGGTTTTACCGCTGCTGGGATCCAGCTGCAGCAGGCGATGGCCGTAGGTATCACAGAGATAGATACTCTGGCTATCAGCCGCAATTCCGTTCCAGCAGAAGGGATAATCTTCTGCTTCCATATGTTCGGCTGACAAACCTGGAATATTCCAGGTTGCGCTTGGATTCGCTTTGCCGGGCTGATAAATCTGGACGGTTTCATGATCATACAGACAGACCTGATCATCAGGGGTAACAGCTAAGCCGCAGTAGTAGTTTTTGCCTAAACTTGGCATAATCGTGTTTTGGCCAAAAGCCCCAAGATGATACCCTTCAGCGTTAAACCAGTGAATCCCGCCCAGATGTAAATAGACCACATACACATTGCTAGCGCTGTCAACAGCAAGACTTAGCGGGCGCAGGGTGCGCTGGCTGGCGGGGGCTGCTAAATAACGCTGCTGCTGCCAG
>CAJYHH010000193.1 GCA_913773825.1 Candidatus Sericytochromatia bacterium
AAAAATCTGAAAAGGCCCGGAAAATTTTCCGGGCCTTTTCAGATTTTTAATCTTGGTTTTTTGCTTGGTTCGGAGTCAGGCCTAGTGCCCGCCGCCGCCAGAAACAACATGGGCACTTTCAGCACTGGTAATGCCCATTGCAGCCAGTTTATCTAGCGCTTCCTGGGCCAGGCCTTTGACATCCACGTTTTCATCTGTGCGTTTAATAACTTTAATCAGCACAGGTACAGATTCAGGGCTTTTAAAATCTGCAATCACGTGTGCTAAAGTCAGCTTGACGACGACTTCTTGCTCTTGAGCAAGCAGTTGATTTAAAACTCTCACCACACGGGGATCTTTGGGGCGGATTTTCCAGAGTGCTTCAACCGTAGCCTCACGGACAAAAGGGCTAGGGCTCTTTAAGAAAAACACAAGTTTAGGAACGGTGTGCAAAGAATGCTGACGCATATCGCCAATTGCGCGAATAATGGCCAGTTGAACATCTGCTTTTCCTTTATTTGGGACAATGGCCGCCATCAATTTATCAACACTTGTCGGTTTATTGATGCGGGCAATAGCGTTAGCCGCATTGATGCGTACCTGCTGGCTGATATCACTCAACAGGGAGAGATGGAGCTGGTCCAAAGCATAGGCATCTTTGAGGATACCCAGCTGCTTAGCAGCTTCAGCACGCTGGAACTGATTGGTATTGGTTTTGAGCGTCTGCAGATAACGATTGACTTCACTGCGATTAGCAGCAACCCGAAAAGGTGCTGTTTCAGCAGCCTGGGCCATAGCAGAGTCTTTAAAAGGCATCTGCCCCGTTTCAAGCAGAAACAGGGCAGATGCGATAACACCGAGTGTCATGTATTTCATAAGATGTATTTTAACGGATTCCCGCTCAGGAATCAAACCCCGTATACTTGAAAAATTATGATTTTATATCCAAAAGCAAAAAAACACTTTGGCCAGAACTTCTTTCAAGATGCAGAACTGCTCTCAGATGCTCTGGCTCCCATGAATTTAACTGCAGGTGATGCTGTGCTTGAAATTGGCCCAGGCCGTGGTATTTTAACTGAACTTCTATTAAAAGCAGGCTGTGATGTCCTGGCACTTGAAATTGATCCAGAGCTTTACGCCCTACTTAAAACCCAATTTCAAAATGAGACACGTTTAGATCTACGTCAACTTGATTTTATGCATTACGACCTCAAAGATTTTTGGCCCGACAAGCCTCTGCAGCAACGCAAGCTCATTGCCAATATTCCCTACCATCTGACTTCTCCGATTTTGCTCAAGGTGCTAAATGAGGCAGCTTTTCGGCAAGGCATTGACGACCAGACGCCTTACTTTTCAGATATCTGTTTAATGGTCCAGGCAGAAGTGGCTGATAAACTTATGGCTGAACCAGGAACAAAGGCTTACAACGCTCTGACGCTCACCATCAACTATGCAGCTGAAATAGAATATTTAGCCTATCTACCACGTGAGCTGTTTGATCCAGCCCCTAAAGTTGATTCTGCCCTGATTCGCCTAAAACCACGCACTTCACCAGGCGTTGAACTGACAGAGCCGTCTAAATTTTGGCAATTACTCGAGCGCAGTTACCAGATGCGGCGTAAAACCCTGCGTAATGTCTGTAAAGCATTAGGTCAAAGCAGTGAACAGAGTGATCAACTTCAAGCCCAGACGGGTATTGATCTGAGCCGCAGGGGTGAAACTCTGAC
The DNA here is from genome assembly GCA_913773825.1 of Candidatus Sericytochromatia bacterium. Classification (GTDB taxonomy): domain Bacteria; phylum Cyanobacteriota; class Sericytochromatia; order UBA7694; family UBA7694; genus CAJYHH01. Next base: position 1,707 of record CAJYHH010000193.1, read on the forward strand.
CCTAGAAGAGTTCGCCATGCTTGCAAATGGACTAGCAGCAAACAATTAGCTGGTGGCTGGTGGCTGGTGGCTGGTGGCTGGTGGCTGGTGAAAGCCTATACCCAAAAGCTTGTATTCAGCGACGAGTAACCAGCCCCTTAGTATAGCCCCACTAAATAGCCGCTAAAAGCGCTTAAAAACAGCATTTCAACAAGATTTCCCGACGCCACACCAAAGATTAAAAAGGCTGAAGCGAGTAGCGACAAAGAGCAGAGTTGGTAAAGATTGCGGCGAAAACTTGAAAAATCTAGCTGGCTGTCTCGATGTGACAGCCAGCCCAAAGCTGCGCCACTAAATAGACCCAATAGTAATAAACCGGTTTCAACAGGCCCTAAGCTCAACTGATTAAGCGCTAAGGGCAAAACCAGCATACAAAAAAGCGAAAACACAGGCAAAAGCAGACGTAGATAAACCTGTCCTAAAGCCAATGCCCGCTCAAGCGAGTAATCAGGAATAACTTTATGCAAAACAGCCTGGGGTGCAGTTTCGGGCCGATCTTCATTAAGCAAACGTCTGTAGCGCAACAGGGGTAACACAAGCAAGCCTAAACCCAGGCCAAAAGTAAAAGGTAAAGGCTCCCAACGCGTGCCTTTACTTAACAAAGCCAGACCCAGGGCTGGCAATAAAATGACAAGCCCAAGTCCGATTGCAAGCCAGACTTCGCGCCAGACAGCAGGCAAGCGACGATACCAATCAGGGTAACTTTTTTGCAGGGAGCGATAAAGACGCTGAGCCGGACGAAGCTGCCATTCTAAAATATAGCCACAGATCACGCCCATTAGCAGCAAAGACAGCCCCAGAATCAGATAAGAAGCCTGATCCGGGGGCTGAGCGGGCAAACCTGGAAGCCCTTTTAAAGAGTCATCTAAGGTCTGAAAAGTTGTTCTGGCGGGATGCGGGATTGAGAGCACAAAGAGCTCAATCAGCGCTACACAACCGACGGCACAGAGCCAAACCGCCAGAACGTAAAGAATCACAAACGCTGCTTAAAAACGGGCTTTAGAGAACTGCGTTGAAATCTGGTCATAAGCACTCAGATTTTCCTGCAGCTCATGCAACAGCATATCCATCGCCTGTTCATACTCAGCGTCTTCAGCAGCCGCTTCAGGGCTTGCAGCTACTGGAACAGTCGCAGCAGCCTCAGCGCGAGCAGCCTGAGCATGAGCAACCATTTCCTGAGCCTGATGAGCCATCCGCTCGTAGTGATTTTTCTTTTCTTCAAGTTCAGCTAACTGCTGTTTTAATCTAGACATTTCGTCCAGAGTAAGCTGATCTTGCTGACTGCCGCTGCTGCGCATCCGTTTATTCAGCGCATAGCTTTCAGCCTCAAGATTGGCTACCTGAGTTGAAATACGAGAAATGATGCCATCTTTTGCTTCGAGCTGAAACAAAAATTCTTGATTTTTGTCTTCAAGCTCATGAATGAAGTGGTCTTTTTCTTCAATCATTTCGCGCAGGGTTTCAAGCTCTGCTTGCTCCTGCTGGTGAAGCTGGTTTTGGCCTTCGTATTGTTGAACAACTTTACGTAAAATCGAAACTTCTTTTTTCTGGTCAGCCAAAGTGGATTTTAGATCAGACAGGAAGTCTTCCTGATCATTGCCTTCACCCATAAGCTGCTGGACCTGCTGCTGAAGGAAGTGATTTTCCTTTTGAAGCTCTTTGTGTTTAGAAATCAGCGCATTAACAATCAGGTGCATTTCCTTTTTGTAACGGGCACGCTGGGCTTCTTTGGTTTTTTGAAGCAGGTTGAGCTTTTGTTTAAGCTCACTGATTTCCAGCATCGGATCGCGCTCATCGGGTAAACCCTCGAGCTCATCTTCACCCACTTCGTTATCAAAATCCTCTGCCATTCAGCTTATCCCTTCACTTGAACTTTTGAATGCTTGAAACAGGTTCAGCATGCTGGGCCAACTTATGTCTTTAACCATCGCAATCGCGCCTATAGCCTACACAAGCTGCCTTCGGGTCTATTCCCCAAATATTCTAGCATATAACCCTCGCTTGACCAAACTTCGCTGATCACAGACCTTCTCAGCTAAATTTTTAAGCCCGTCACGAGCAAAACGTAATCACAAAATTATCTTAGTTAGTTCAAATCCTAACTTAAATCAACCTAAGTGCATCCTCTGAACTAAGCGGTCACACCTTAAGACATTCTTTAAAAACAATTAGACCTTTTTAAAAGAGCGTTAAAAAAACAGCATTTTTTTGTTTAGTCACTCAAGAAGCATCTGAATCACACGATAAGCAGACGTGGAAAATCAGATTTTTTGGGCCCATCCTCCCATGAGACCACCTATGAGGTTATCGTCAACATGACCAGCATTTTTTCTGGCAACTTGTATCGCAACTTCGTGAAAGACCAGAACACCAATCGTCTGGAACGCTACGATGTCAATCGCTTTCAGCGCACCATCCAGCAGCAGGCTTCTCAAGGCCAGCGTGAAAAAAGCCTCCGTGAAGGCCTTGAGTTCAGTCAAGCCGTGCTTGCAGACTTGCAAACTAAACTCAACGAAGTCACCGAAAAACTCAACAACCTCTATCGCCGCTTTATGGAAAACCAAGTGGCCTTCCGTAAAGTTTCATCCGATCCGGAGTATTACG
>CAJYHH010000194.1 GCA_913773825.1 Candidatus Sericytochromatia bacterium
GGGTTTGTTTGGCACACAGCGCAAAATACCCGGCTGGCTACTGTCTGGCTTGCAGTTCTTATTTGCAACAGGTTTTGCCTGGCTGACGCTCAGCCCGATGCGCGAGCAAAACTGGGGCTTAAATATTCAGCTATTGATCATGTTAAGTTTTGCCCTGTTGTTTACGCTGTACACCCGCCTGCTTGAGCTGACAGCCGAAAAAACCCACAGCGCCTGGTTAGTCGTCAGTTTACTCGCAATCAGCGCAGGCTCAAGCGGTGTCTTATTTTTGCAGGCTTCAACCGCTGTGTTTATGCAGCAGAGCTGGATCTTATCCCTGCTATTGATGCTGCCAGCGAGCCTCATGCTGTGGCGCAAAGAACTCAGCCCTCGTGGCTTATTTACCCTGCCGGTTTTTATTCTGGCGGCGCTTTGGCTCAATGCGCTGTTGTTCTCAAGCGCGGCCAAATGGTGGCCCCTGATTTTACTGTTAGGATATAGTCCCTGGCTGCTTCAAACCAAGCTCCTGAGTCAGCCATCAAAATCACGGCGCCAGCTGCTCATTCTGATTCTGACAGCTATCCTGTTCGCAATTGTACTGGCGACCATCTGGTTTAGCCAGCCTGACCCCTCAGTTTATTGGGGCTAGAAGTTAGGTTTAGGCCAGTACTATTTTGGCGCTTCAGCTTGTCTGACGCTTGCAAGATCGCTGGCATTGATCCAGCCCTTTGTATAAGCCTTCTCAGCGGCTTGCGAAGCAGAATTAAACAAAGTCTGGCCAGAATAACGCGCATGGTTAAAGGCATCATCTCTGACATTGCGGATTAACACACCCTGAACCCGATCAGGATATTCAGCCTGAATCCGGCGATAAATCTCAGGATCTTTTTCGCCATTATCGCCAATTAAAATAAAGCGACGCTCAGGATAGGTCTCAAATAATTTACGCAACTTACCCAGCTTGTATTCTTCTTGACCGCGGAGTTTATCTGTATTGGGGCCAAAACCCAGATGTTTGAGATCCAGACTGCCTTTGGGAAAGTCATTTAAACTCATAAACTCACCCAGACGCTCTTCAAAGTTAACCGGGCTGCCTGAGAGATAGTGAATATCTCCGTCCTGGCGCTGATCCTGGCGTTCTAAAGCCTGGTAGAACTCAGCCATTCCAGGCACAGGATCTTGAGTAGTGGCGTTTTTAAACAGCATACATTCCACCAGCTTAAGCTTATTGGTGACATGAGACTGCAAAATAGTGTCATCGATATCTGACACAATCCCTAAACTGGGTTGATTGTTTTCATGAACATGCACCTGACCCTGACTAGGCTGGGCCAGATAACGAGGATGAGCTTCAGCTAGCTTTACGCTGACTGGATGAATACCAGGCTTTAAAGGAGGAGACGGTTCAAGATGCAGCTCAAAAAAGCCCTCTTTGTCGGTGGTGACAGGGTAGCGTTTGCCTTCAAACTCTACTTCCAGCTTCAGCTTGGGGATCTCGTCACTTTCAAACTCATTTATTGAGCGCCGAAAATTGCGCAGCCAGCTATCGTCTGACTTGGCAGGCTGGGTATCGTCTTCAAGCGCTCGTCCACGAATCACGACTTTAGTTGGCGTGCCATAAGTTGTGTAAACCGGCAGCAAGATCGCCTTGGGCAGGCTCAGACTGGTATTGGCAGAACCTGCTGGTATAGCTGCGCTAAATGCATCAGCAAGATTGGGCAAGCTGTCCAGAGACGCTTCAGCTTCAAGATTCAGATCAAGGTTTAAATCGATATTCTGACAGCTCTGCGCAGCAGGGGTAGGCTTAATAGCTTCAGCAGCATCGTAGATAAAAGGCTGAAACCCTTGAATCGGGATATTCATAGATCCCATTATCGCAGCTTTAGCAGGTGAACTTGTGCTGAAAAACAGGCTAAGAAATTTTTTAGATAAAACTAAACTCAATCTAATTTACACTCAGAATGGCAATTGCTATACTGACTTTCACGTGCCGAGGTGGCGGAACTGGCAGACGCACTAGTTTCAGGTACTAGCGCTCGCAAGGGCGTAAGGGTTCAAATCCCTTCCTCGGCACTTCTCAATTTTTTGGCCGGTAGCTAACAGCAGTAAGCTGATAACTACCGGCCATTAAACTATCTAAGCCTGCTAATATTGGCAGGACTTACTCACAAAGTGGTTTTGTCTTACTAACTCACAACAAGCCACCAGCGCGCAACAGCTGACGTTTCACATCGCTAATGCCAGCCCATCTTCCAGCGCCAATCGTCTTTAAGTTCACGATAGTGGATTTCATAAATTCGACGTGTTAACACGGCTTCAATCTCAAGCCGCTCGGGCTTTTCGTCAGGACGATACTGAATCCAGTTGAGCACAATAAAGTGTTTTTCACCTTTTTCGGGGTGATTAGCAGTCCATTTAGAGCCAGGTAGTTTGGCTTTACAAAAGCGATTGCCGTGGGCAGGCGGCTTTTCTTGATAACTGGCGAAGCGATTGCGAATCATACATAGGCCTCCTGAGAGGAACTCTATGCTCCATTAAACGCCACAGGACAGGTTGGATTCAAGTAGAGCCGCATGCAGATCATGCCCGTAGAGCCGCAAGCGGCTCTACGGGTGTCGTTATTCGTTATCGGTACGATTAGTTGGCGCCGGACCGCGATCAGGTAAGCCCCTGAAAATGGGGAATTCAGGCGGAATACCCTGGCGCTGCTGGAGCTGCTGTTGCTGGAACTGCTGATTCTGATTCTGCTGGCGCCAGCGCTTGCCTTCAGCGACAGCTGTAACGGCATTTTGGGCATCTAAAGACATTCGGTAGGCGAAGTCATGCATGACTGAAATCAGCGTTGAAAAAATAATCATAATCAGCAGATTGCCGGTAGTTGGCTTCATCGCAAAGTTGAGCTCCAAAACGTTAATCTGCTGTGCAACACGGTTCATCATGCCCAAGCCAAAGTCGACAACAAAGACCACGATAATAATCGGCAGCGCAATCTGAACGCCCACATCAAAGACTTGAGACGAAATTCGAATCAGCTCACCAATGCCCACATTAGAACCAAAGTCAAAGGTACCAATTGGCAAAATCTCAAAGGTCTTAAAATAGGCCTGGAGCATAAACAGATGAGCATAAGAAGAGATCATCACGATTAAAGCCAGCTGGTACATCATCTTACCAATGACAGTGGTACGTGATTTAGTCTGAGGGTTAAACTGCTGCACCATGCTCAGACCGATCTGAACGTCAATAATTTCGCCCCCAGCCTGAATCGCCTGCAAAATAATCCCTGCTGCAAAGGCAAATAAGAAGCCGACTAAAAACTCCTGAATCAGCAGCAGCGCATAGGGCAAAAAGCCATCAGGGATTGAAGCCGGAAGATTAGGATTACCCAATAAATAGAAAAAAGACAGCGACAGACAGATTGCCACACGCACCATCCCCGGAACCGAGGCCGTGCCAATATAAGGGGCACCTAAGGCCAGCGCAATGGTGCGCGCCACAACCAGCATAAAAATTGGCACATGCTGGGATAAGTTCAGGACAATTTGTTCCATGGGATCAAGGCCTTGGGCCTGCCACTCCTTAGGTACGGAAGGTACGGAAGATGCAGAAGTTGCCGAAGCTCACAGCTTAGCCTAACGATTAAGAAAGGTCGGCAGATTAGTGAGCAGATGGCGCAAATATTGGTCGATGGTTGACATATGCCAGGGCGCAACTAAGACCAACATTGTAAAAACGGAAATCGTCTTGGGAACAAAGCTGAGGGTCTGCTCCTGGATCTGGGTTACAGCCTGCAGGATGCTGACAGTCAGACCCACCAGCATCGCTGTCAGAATCAGAGGAAGCGACATCAAAACAATCAGCATGATGGCTTCCTGGCCAAGCGTGAGAATCAGTGCTTGAGACATGTTGACTCCTGTTTACGCAAAGGCGTCATTGGGTCATATTAAAGCTGGTGACAATCGCTTGCAGCGTCAGCATCCAGCCATCGGCGAGGGTAAACACCAAAACTTTAAATGGCAAAGAAATGGTGACCGGTGAAAGCATCATCATACCCAGCGCCAGCAGGGTGTTGGCAACCACAAGGTCGATGATCAAGAAGGGTAAAAAGAGCACAAAGCCCATTTTAAAGCCCGTTGTTAACTCAGAGACCATAAAAGCAGGGACCACGATATGCAGAGGCACATCGGATGGGCGGCGCGGCTGGGGTTCTTTGGCGAGGCGAATAAAGAAACCGAGCTCCTGCTTACTGGTATGTCTGAGCATAAAGGTTTTAAGCGGCGTCAGGCCACGCTCAACCGCAACGGACTGAGTGATTTTATTATCCAGATAAGGAACAATTGCATCACTGTTGATTTTATCCCAGACCGGCGCCATGGTGTAAAGCGTTAAAAAGATCGCAATCCCGACAACCACTTGGTTGGGAGGATTAGTCTGAGTGCCCATTGCGGTACGCAAAAAGCTCAGAACCATGATGGTGCGGATAAAGGAAGTTGTCATGATAAACATAAACGGCAAAATCGTCAGAATCGCCATAAAGACGATCAGCTGCAGCGGTGAACCCAGCTCTGAGAGCTTCATGGGTTTGCGCAAATCGATTGTGTCGAGCAGGTTAGAAGGAGGTGCTGGCGCAACCGGAGTTGTGGGCAGCGGGCCGCTGCTGCTTTGGGCAAAAGCAGGCAGAACCTCCATCACCCCGAACAGAATCAGGGCTACTAGGCTCAGCAGCAATCCGTAGCGAATCAGTCTAGTCTTTTTCATGCCTTGTCCAGATAATCTGAAAACGGTTTATTGACCTCATCAGAGGTCTGTAAATACCCTGGTGGCCGAACTTGACCTAAAGCCTCAATCGAGGTATCAGTCGTACCGATCAACCAGTACTGCTCGTCGAAGACACGGACAAGGTAAAGGGCCTTGCGAGGCTCAAGCACTTTACGCTCAATCACCTCGATCTTGCCGTCGCTGGCAGCTTGGGACAACGGGTTGGTAAGAAAAGGGAGGCGCGGCAGTGAAGCACTGCCGCCATCACGATTTTTGAGTTTAATCAGAATGAACGCCATAACACCCAGCAAGATGATGAGAAACACCATATTGCGCAGATAGCCCAGGTAGTCAAACTGAAAGGTGGAGGGTTCCATCCCTAATTTTCCGAAGGCATGCTATTAGTAGCCGCCGTCGTCAAAACCACCATCCATCATATCTTGGCCAACATCACCTTCAGCGCCGTGAGGCTTGTGTACTTGAGTGATTTTGACACCGAAGTTGCTGCCGATGACGACGACTTCGCCGCGGGCGATCAGTCGGCCATTGACCAGCAGATCAACGGGCTCGCCGGCGAGGCGGTCGAGCTTGATAACGGATGAATCTTCGAGCTGGAGTACTTCTTTTAAGGGAAGATTGGTGCGACCAAGCTCAACAGTCACGTCCATCTTGACGTCTTTAACCAGTTCCAGGTTACCCAGGACGCCAGTTACAGCCGAGGTGGGCAAATCGCGCACCAGGGGCGCGAACTTTACGGGACTCACCGTCATTTTGCGGGTCGGTTTCTTTTGGGCCTTAGTATCTGCCACGGAACAATTCGCCTCCTCTAATCACTTCCAATTGGCTTTTAAAGCAGTTTGCCATTTCCATTAGTGCCATGAATATTTGTGGTGGACACTTTTACAGACAGGGCATTGTCGGAAACAACCAGTTTGCCTTTGCCCTTGCGGACGCCGTTGAAGAGAATGTCAATTTCTTCATTGGCGGATTTGTCGAGCAGCACCAGCGTGCCTTCACGCAGGTTGAGCCACTCGGTAATGGGCAGGCTGGCCTGACCCAGTTCGGCTGAGATTTCAACAGGGACATTACCCAGTTCACCGAAAGATTCATCAAGAGCAGATGCCAGACGCTTACGGTCAACAGTCTGCTTACCGCGAGGCTGAGAAATCAGCTCACGGGTATCGATGCCAAAGACAGATTCAAATTCACGACCAAACTCTTCGATGATTTCAGAGGTCAGGTTGTCATCATCATGAGCCATTTCGCTCATCAGACGGCTGGTTGCCAGATCTCTTTCAAGCACATCATCGGGAATGGTGAGGGCATTGATGTCAAAGTTAACAGCAGTTGGATTGGTGATACCAGCCGCCATCTGATCAGGCGAGAGGTAACGGCCAGTCGGCTTGATTTCATAATGCTGACGCATGGTTTCTTCGCTGACGGACAGACCCTGAGGGCTCATCTTGGCAACAATCAGCATCACCAGCGGAATCATCAGACCACCGACCGTAACAGCGTTACTGAAAGCCAGGTCAGGCATATTTGACAGGCCCAGAGCCTGCAGAATCGTTGCAGCCGGAGCACCCGGATTCATCAGAGCGCCACGGAAGAACAAGAACAGCGGCAGAATCACAGCCAGACCCAGAATAAAGCCCAGTGTTGCACCGTAGAACAGGCCAATCAGAACGCGGGCAACCGCATTGATAGGCTTCATAACAGGGGCAATCGGACGCAGGTCAGAGGTGACTTCACCCGTTTCAATGTTGATGATTTCAACATATTTCTGAGAGAACGGTGTTTCGAATTTACGCAGACCGCCAAAGATGGCGCCAGCCAAACCCAGAATCAGAGCATAACCAAAAGCCGCGCAAAGTGCACCACCTAAAAAGAAGGTGTTAATCATCGGGTTATCAGAGCCAAGCACATCAGCTTTAGGCTGATGAGGAGGCTGAGCCAGACCCTGGGGAATATTACGGCCACCAATCATACCGACACCAGCACCCGTCATCGGCTGTTCAAAAGTCTGATTCAGACGATTACCGGCATCTGTCCGGCCACCGACAATACCAACAGCGCCACCCATGGAGTTGTTAGCGTTGCGCAGCATCGCATCAGCAGAGTTACCCTGCCCAGCAGCTTGAGCGCCAGCGCTATTGCCATGGCTGGCAGCCGTGCCGTGATCTTCAGTG
>CAJYHH010000195.1 GCA_913773825.1 Candidatus Sericytochromatia bacterium
TGTATAAACCTTTTAACCCCGTTGAGCTGATGGCGCGAGTCAAAACCCATCTTGAACTGAAGCGGGCTCGTGATTTAATCAATCACACTAATCAAGAGCTCCAGACAGCCCTAGATCTCAAAAATCAGTTTTTAGGCATGGCTTCTCATGACCTTAAAAATCCGCTGGGTTCTGTACATGGTTCTGTCCGACTTATTCGTCGTGATCCAGACACCCAGCTGAGTCCTAAATCAGAGCGCTATCTTGATGCGATTCAAGGGATGAGTCAGCGCATGCTGGAACTGATCGATACGTTTTTAGACAAAGCGGCGCTAGAACTGGGTCGGATTGAGCTGGTACTCCGCTATGGCAATATTATGGAGACTTTAGAGCCTTTAATTGAGCAGTACCGCACGCGGGCAGATGCCAAACATCAGACTTTGAATCTGACAGCACCCACTGAAATCTGGATGCATGCCGACCATCATCGCTTGGGCCAGATTCTCGAAAATCTGCTAAGCAATGCGGTTAAATATGCTCCTTTGGCCTCTGATATCAGCGTAATGCTAATCGACAATCATGAGCGGCTTGAAATCCGCGTTGAGGATCAAGGGCCTGGTTTTACCCCTGAAGACAAAAGCCGGTTGTTTGGCTATTTTCAGCGCCTGGGTGCTCAGCCGACTGGTAATGAAAGTTCAACCGGAATTGGTCTGGCTTTGGCTAAACAACTCGTTCTACTGCATCAGGGGGAAATTCAGCTTGAAAGTGAACCTGGCCAGGGGGCGACATTTATTGTCAGTTTGCCTAAGCCAGACACTGTCTAAATCTGTCTTATTGATTAAGAGCACGAGGTAATCATGGAGTTTTCAACGCGTGCGATTCATGTCGGTCAAGACGCTGACTCAGCAACAGGTGCAACCATTGTGCCGATTTATCAGACCAGTACTTATACCCAAGAAGACATTGGCGTTCATAAAGGTTTTGAATATTCACGTTCGGGTAACCCCACCCGCAAAGCCTTCGAGCAATGTCTGGCTTCGCTTGAAAGCGCTGACTATGGCTTAGCCTTTGCCTCGGGGATGGCGGCAACCAGTACGGTGCTCTCACTACTAAGTGCCGGTGATCATGTGATTGCGGGGGACGACCTCTATGGTGGGACTTATCGGGTTTTCACTCAGGTCTTTAATCGCTTGGGTTTAAGCTTTGATTTTGTTGATGCTCGTGAACCTGAGCTGATCCAGCGCGCAATTAAGCCCAATACCCGTCTGATCTGGCTTGAAACACCCACCAATCCGCTGCTGCGCCTGTGTGATATTCAGGCCATTGCTTCAATTGCCAAAGCCAATCCAGAGCAGCCAATTGTCACGGCTGTAGACAACACTTTTATGAGTCCTTATTTTCAGCGTCCGCTTGAGCTCGGTGCTGATTTAGTGGTTCATAGCACCACTAAATATATTGGTGGGCATAGTGATGTTGTCGGCGGCGCGGTGTTGCTCAATGACCCAGAGCTTTATAGTCGTCTGGCCTTTTTACAAAAAAGCATTGGCGGTGTGCCTGGCCCATTTGACGCATGGTTAGCGCTAAGAGGCGTTAAAACTTTAGCCTTACGAATGGAAGCCCATCAGCAAAATGCGCTGGCGATCTCAAGCTTTCTGGAGAGTCATCCCAAAGTAGCGGCTGTTCATTATCCAGGACTGACAAGTCATCCTCAGCATGAATTGGCTAAACGCCAGATGACAGGCTTTGGCGGCATGATCTCAGTTGAGCTAAAAGGCGGCTTAGAGGCCGGTAAACAATTTGCCAAACTCACTAAACTGTTTTCGCTAGCTGAAAGTCTCGGCGGCGTCGAGTCTTTGATTGGCCACCCCGCTACGATGACGCATGCTTCGATTCCAGCTGAACAACGCCACGCAATTGGCCTGGCAGACGGTCTGATTAGATTATCAGTTGGGATTGAAGCCGCTAACGACTTAATCGCTGATCTCACTCAGGCCCTAGATCAGTTATGAAAGATCAGTTATGAAAGACCAGTTGTGAAAAGCTCAGGCGGCTGGTTAGCGCTTGGTCTGGTGCTGTTTATGTTAGTTGGTGGCCTCTATAGCCTAATTATGCAGCAAGCCTGGCTAGGGGGCTCTATCTGGACTCTGACAGCTTTGATCCTGCTACCGCCGATTCAGGATCAGCTTGCCCGTGCCGGTATCAGAATCCCACCACCCGTCTCGCTAACTATTTTTGTCCTGGGCTTTATGGGTGGCTTATTCGCTTTAGGTTAAAGTGAATGTTTGATTGAAGAATCACGCCATAACCCACGCCATCACGTTCAAAAAACGTCAAGGGGTGGTGATTTTTAGCTGGGGTCTTAGACCCACCACCCAAAAATCACCACCCACCACAGCGACAAAGTCGCTTCTTTAATGCGGGTGAGAGGACTTGAACCTCCACTTCGTGAGAAACCAGAACCTAAATCTGGCGCGTCTGCCATTCCGCCACACCCGCAGCAGTAACAGGGAGCATTCTAACACACAGTGTGCTGGTATCGGCTATGGGCTTGAGGCTTCAGCAGCTGAGAAAAATATTTTTCTTTAGCTTAAGTGTTGTTCAACAGCTTCAAACCCATCTTGAGA
>CAJYHH010000196.1 GCA_913773825.1 Candidatus Sericytochromatia bacterium
GTGCTGGTAGCCGATTATTGGACGGTTCAGTGGGAGCTCAAAGAGGCGGCTAAACTTGCGCTTGAAGCCGCTGGCCTGACCATCCCCTTTCCGCAGCGCGATGTACATCTTTATCCTGCAGATGTACCTCAGAGCGAGTCCTAGAGTTAGTTTGGCGGTTTTGCGGTTCTCTAAAAACCTAGCGTTAGGTAATGCTGGCGGCAGCTTCGGCCGATTAACCTGATGACCCTCATGCAGGGAGCAAAAAAGAGTAAAAAGAATCTTAAGGCTGTACTGATGCAACTCTCAATAGCGGCCAGACTACGCTCATACACTTGTTTCTGGCAGAGACAAAGGCTGATACAGTGGCCCTAAAACGCGTTTTCTAGCACTTTCTCGCTGGCGCTGCTTATAAACTGCGTGACTGGCCTGGCCCTGCATATTTTCTACATGAGTCATCTGATCCACAATTTGAATTTCATAGGGAAAATAAAAGCTTAAGTCCGAAGCAGGTTGACCAGGCTGAGCCGGTAAACGCACCAGCTGGCGCACCGTAAACTGAATCGCCTGATACTCAGCGCTACTATGCGGGTTATGGGTTTGGTTAGACTGGAGCGCTAAATGTTCTAAAGAGGCGCCCTGGCGCAATAATCGCTCGACGTCTTCCAGGCTGATTTCAAGCTGTTCGTAACGCTGTTTAAGCGTGTTGATGAGTTCACGCAGTCCAGCAATGTCGATCAGGTTATTTAAGCGCCTTGGCTTGATATTTGGAAAAGCCACAAGATGCTTTTCGCGCAAAAAATGCAGCAAGAGTAAAGCATCCAATCGATCATGGGTTACAAAACGAATGCCGATGCGATCAAAGAGATCAGCTGCTACATTATCGCGCTTATGCAGCAGTTTAATCAGGGCAGAATCCCGCTCTTTACCCGCTTTGATCTGAAAATCAACTAAAGGTAAATTAAAATCCTGCAGACCGATCCAGAATTGTCCATCATGCTGATGAATCAGCGCCTGATAAGGTGTTAAGATCTGCTCACGAATCGCCGGAAAATAGTGCAGCGACAGCTCAGTGCTGACATGACTCAGCGTATGCATCACCCGCAAAAGGGCACAGGCCCATTGCTGACTGCTTAAATCAGGCGGACAAGAAGCCAGCAGCAACAGCTCTAAAGGCCCAGACTCCCGCACCAGCTCAGGAATGCTGTCAGTAGGATTTAAAAACAGGCGCTCCAAACAATCAAGCGCTTCACGGCGCAAGCTATCGAGCTGGGCCGCTTGTTTGGGCTGATGCAAATCATAGCCATAGCTGCGCAAAAACCGCTCTGCGTCTTCTTGATCACGAATCGCCAGCCTGGGCAGGTCAATCGGTGAGGATGCTGTCAGCATCACGTCCAGCACACCCCAATTGTCTGCTGTTAAACGCGCAAAATAATCTTTCATGGCTTCATCACTTCATGCTTAATAAGACACGATTTCAAGTTTCGGGGCTTTAAGGCGAGCGCGTAAAAGATTCTGCAAACGGCTTAACTCAACTTGAGCAGGACGCTTGGTCCACTGCACTAATGCAATCGGAACCAACTGATTTATACCCTGGCGATAGCGGCTGATTTCAGCCAGCGCCAAAGACTGAAGCTCAGGAAAAATCACTTTTAGTTCTTCTGAAATCTGCGCAACCGGAAAGCGCTCGGTGTCTTTGTCAGCCAGGGCTTTTTCTAAAGTCTGAATCCGATCAGCTTGTTGTGAAAGTTCAGCATCTTTTAGGGCCAGTTGCTCGACGTTTTTTTTGTACAGCTCTTCCACAATATCGACTTTCAGGCTTTTATTCAACGCTTCAAACTCAGCCTGTAAATTAGCATCAGCTTGATGCGGCTGCTGAATCTGAAGTTGAGCACCCCCCAGCTGATAATCAGGCAATTTGGCAATTAAGGCCTTCTGCTGATCGGGTTTAAGCGGCTCGCCGATCAGAATCAGGCGCAGACTGCCGCCTTCAGGACTATACTGAATTTCCCGCTGAATTAGCTGAGTCTGTTTAAAATGAAAATTCTCGCTTAAAAAGCGCTGGGCGCGACTATTAAACAAAGATTCCTGCACGACGTTCCAGGCTGTATAAATACTCGGCAACATCGTCGCAATCGCAAAAAAGGCCATCCAGAACTTGACCCTTGATTCTTGTTGGGGGCTAATATATGACGCTTTTTGAAAATGCAGCAGACGCACAATAATGACGGTTGCCAGGCAAATAAACACGCTGTTGATAAAAAATAAATAAAAGGCCCCAAAAAAATAGCTCCAGTTCTGGGTTGCCAGGCCATAACCCGCGGTGCATAAAGGCGGCATCAGGGCTGTTGCAATCGCCACACCGGGGATTGCATTGGTTTTTTCACGGCGTGAACTGGCAATAATTCCGATTAAGCCACCACACATAGCAATTAAGACATCAAAGAGCGTCGGCCGCGTTCTCGCTAAAAGCTCCGATTGAGCCTGATCTAAAGGGGTCAGTAAAAAATACACAGCTGATGTCACCACGCTAATGCTGACGGCCACCACCAGATTGCGAAAAGCGCGCCGAAACAGCTCAATATCATTGGTGCCAAGGGCTAATCCCAAACCCATAATCGGCCCCATTAAGGGTGAAATTAACATCGCGCCGATAATCACAGCCGCAGAATTAGTATTTAAGCCAATTGAGGCAATTAAAATGGCAAAGATCAAAGCCCAAAGATTGGCGCCTTTAAACTCAATTCCACGCCGGATATCGGTGCGGGTGCCGATTTCGTCAGCATCCTCACGCAGATTAAACAGCAGTCGCAGCCTGGCGCGAAAGCGCAAATCATCGCGCTCTAAGGGCGAAGGCAGCATCGTATCAGCATCAGGACTTGCAGTCATAACAGGCTTACCTAAAATTGAGTTTAGTGTTTGGGTGATTGTTTGGGATTCAGCAGAGCGATTCAAAATCAGCAGTATACCATCTGATTTTGTAAGGTCTGACATTGCCTGCCGGTTTTGATTCAGGCTAGCCAAACATCTTTATCAGGTTCACTTTGTGCTCGCATCAGACGATTTTGTTTGCTGCGTATTTTTATGCACAATCGCTGTTAAAATCAGGCAAAACGAAAACAGCCGCACCAGATAAAATAAAGGCTCCCCTTCACGGGGATTATTAGACAGCGCAATGGCTGCGCGGTTGATCCCTTCAAGCAAAAAAGAGAAACCAAATAGCAAAAACAATCGATCCTGAGTCTGTTTCCAAAACTGCATAAAAAACAGGCCGGCGACTAAACAGGACAGGGAAATCGCGCCTAATAAAAAAAGATTTAAATTCAGCATCTCAGTCATGCTCCCAAATCAGGCCATATAGCAGTAAAGCCATCGATATCAGCGCTGTGGCGTTGCGCAAGGTCAACAAACTGATGTCTGGCACCATCTTCAGATCAATTAGCACCAGCAGATTATTAAGGGTTAAGCCCGTAAAACAAAGTGCACTCCAAAAAAGCAAAGAATTGCCTGAACGCCTGTGTCCGCTCCAAAGCAGCAAACTGCAGGCCGCAGCCGTTAAGGCACATAAACTGTAAACGACATAAGCCATTTAAGTCTCCTTGTCTTTTGTCAGCTTGAAAGCATCGGCAAACATTTGCAAACTGCGATTCTGGCTACCGCGCTGATGAATCAGATTTGTCACGGGAATCAGGCATCGGGCATAGACCTCAGCCAACTGCTCAACGCGCTCGGCGTTCTCTGGCTTTGCAGGTCCATAAAGATAATGATCTGTTTGGGGCAAAGCGGGTTTAATCAAACCGGCCTGAGTCAGAGCTTTTAAAATCACTGTTGTCTGCGCTGAAGAAATATACAGCCGTTGAGCCAGTAATCCTGCATGCCATGTCTGTTTGGGATGGCTACGCATCAATAACAGCGCTTCTAAAGTGGCAACTGAATCAATATATTGCAGAATAAACGCTTTGACTGCGTCAGGAATCACTATGTCAGACATCGTTAGCTAATCAGGTCTCATAACAGATAAATAAGGCACGGCATTTGGTTATTTAAACATCTGGATCTTTTATTCTAACGAGCGCGCAAAAAACTTAGCAGGCCATCTCAATTGAATTAATAAGATTTTTATAGTTTAAAAATTTAAAAAATCAGATAATTTAGCTGATTTTATTTAATTCAATTCTTGTAATTTTGAAATGATAGCTAGATAATTTTCAAAAATCCTGTCTTTTATCTGGTCTGGCAAATTAAAAAATTCAAGCAAAACGCGGCTCATTTAGACCTGCTTAGACATGTTAAGATAGCAGCCATGTCAGCAGAACGTAGTAGTCTCAAGCCCATTCCAGGTGCCAATCGCAGTCTCAGGCGTCGCTTAAGTCTTAAGCAGGAGCTCACTCTGGCGCTATTGCCCACCCTGACGGTGTTAGCTGTGCTGGCAATGCTGGAAGCTTACAGTGAGCAAAGATTGTTGTTTGCCTCACTGGCCTCAAGTGCTTTTTTAATCTATCTGGATCCCCAGCACGGCACCAATAGCGTGCGTACCTTGATCATTGCTCAAATTTTGGCCGCTCTGATTGGCTTTAGCAGCTTATGGCTCTTGGGTGCCGGTTATACGGCAGCCGGTAGCGCGATGCTGGTGACAATTGTGCTGATGATCCTGCTGGATGTGGTTCATCCGCCAGCAGTCGCGACTGCCCTGAGCTTTGCGTTTCGCAGCGCCAGTGAAAATAACTTACTCTTATTTGGGTTCGCCGTTGGCTTGATTACCGTCCTGGTTCTGCTAGAGCAAACCACACTCTGGCTGCTGGCACGCTATAATCGCGCCAGTTCGCCTAATAATGTCTCGGAATAGCAAAAGTGCGTCATTAATCAGGAGCGTGACGAGACAGCATGGCCAGCGTCAGAGTTTCAAGAAAATCAGCAATTTCTGAATAATCGCCATTTGGAATCTGTAGTTCTGTCAAACGGGGCAAATACTGAGCAAACAGAATCTGGCGATGAGCGGTTTCAATCAGGCTGCTGACAAGCGCTTTGGGCTGATAATAACTCGGCTCGAGCTCCAGAATCATCTGACTGATTTTAGCCAGCAGTTTTTCATAACCCATAAATAAGGCCTGATTATCTTCAGGCTCCGCTCTCAGATAAATTTTAGGCGATTCGCGCACTACAATCCGGCATAAGGCCGCTTCATCTACATGGGCAAAAAAAGGATCATAACGGGCTGAGTTTGCCAGCATCTCAAGCGCTTCGCGTAAACGCTGCTGGGCCGAGCCCGCATCAGGTGACAACTTGTCTAAACGGTAATTCAGCCATTCCCAGTACCAGGCGACTAAATAGCGCAAAAGCTGGTATTTGTCCTCAAAGTAACGATAAACCGAAGCTTCAGTTGAAGGAATTTCAGCCGCTAACTTGCGAAACGTCAGATGTTCAAATCCGCCTTGATCCATTAGCTGGATGGCGCACTCGACAATTTTTTTACCCAGCAGCGTCCGTTCAGGGTCACGTAAATAGAGCTGTTCGTTCAGCGTAAAGGGGTATTTTTTACTCATAAAGGTTTCGTCGCCTATTTTACCGCTAACTGCGCTTGACGAGCAGGTCTTGTTATTTTTTTTAATAGTGTTACTATAATTTAATAGTTTTTCTATGTCCAACATCTCTTTAAAGCGTTTGAGAATCAGCCATGCATCATGAAGTCGAAACCCTTTTAACCCTGCTGGTCATTGCCACCAGCGTGGCGATTCTGGTGCGCTATATTAAGCTGCCCTATACAGTGATGCTGGTCTTAGGCGGCCTGGTTTTGGGTTTACTGCATTATTTTCCCGAAGTGCAAATGACCCCTGAGATTGTGATGACGGTGTTTTTGCCGATTCTCTTGTTTGAAGCGGCAATTAATATTGAGTACAGTCACCTCAAAAAAGATCTGCCCGGTATTTTGACCTTTGCAGGTCCAGGCGTCTTGATTGCTCTGCTGGTTACAGGGGCTGGCATGGTCTGGGGAGCTGGGTTTAGCTGGCCGATTGCCTTATTGTTTGGCTCGATGATTGTCGCCACAGATCCAGTTTCAGTGATTGCCATTTTTAAAAAGCTGGGTGTTCCCCATCGCCTGACGGGCTTAGTCGAAGGTGAAAGCCTGTTTAATGACGGCACGGCAATTGTGGCCTTTCAGATTGTGCTGGCAGTGGTTTTAACCGGGCACTTTAGCGTGATGGACAGCCTGCAAAAGTTTTTAATGGTCTGCTTAGGCGGCTTAGGGGTTGGGCTGGTGATTGGCTATGCCGCCATTGTGGTGCTTGAAAAAATTGATGATCATTTATTAGAGCTGATGATTACAGCGGTACTGGCTTATGGTGTGTATCTGGTAGCAGAGAGCCTGCATGTCTCGGGCGTGATTGCGGTAGTGACAGCCGGGATTATGCTGGGTAATCTGGGCTGGGAGCGCGCGATGACGCCAACCACTCGCGTCGCGATTACCACTTTTTGGGAGTTTGCCGCCTTTGTGGTAAATTCGCTGATCTTTTTGTTGATTGGTCTTCAGATTCATCTCGATGAACTGGTTCATCACGCTTTGCCAATTGGCGTGGGGATTCTGGCATTAATGGCGGGACGCATCCTGGCGATTTATCCGCTGGCAGCGCTGATGAAGTTTGGGTTCAAAAGTGATGTCCCCTGGAAGTGGCATCATGTTTTGGTCTGGGGCAATCTTAAAGGCGCACTTTCAATGGCTTTGGTTATGAGCCTGCCGCCCGATATCCCTTATCGCCAGGAGCTGCTGGTGACGATTTTTGGCGTGGTGCTGTTCTCACTGTTAGTGCCGGGACTCAGCATGGGTCTCCAGCTTAAATGGCTTGGGATTGGCAAACCTGACGAAAGTATTATCCAGTTTGAGGCTTATCAAGGTGAGTTACTGGGCCTTAGAGCCGCTTTAGCAGAGCTTGAACAACTGTTTCGCCAAGGGCGCGTGGCCGGGGTTCTGTATCACGAGCAGCAGCAAAATCTCGAGCAGCGCTTAACGCTCACCGAAGAGAATTTAGCCAAGCTCAAATCAGATCATCCGCATCTGGCTGAGCGCCAGAGCCAGATGCTCTTTCGCCATTTAATCACCCGTCAAAAAAGTGCCTACAAAGAAGCCTTTCGCAGTGGCCTGCTCTCAGAAACCACTGCTCAGGATTTAATCCGCCAGGCCAATGAAGAATTAGAAGGCCTTGAGCCGCACAGTTAAAGGAGTCCCACTACTTTTACGCTTAAGTCATTTATCTAAACCACAGGAGCGAGCTTGATGAAAAACCTTAAAACCCTTGGATGGTCAACCCAGATTTTTACACCGACATCGTCTTCACGGCCCCAGGCCACCCACGCCGTTTATCAGAAGCTCCTCAAGCGCAAACTGAATGGTTTAATCGATGGCCCAGGCTTAAACCGCGAACTTAAGTCTCTTTTGCTGTCCCAGCATCACGCCCTTAGCCTGCCGCTGCTCAGGCTTGCTCAGCGGGGCAAGTCTTAAGGCAGCACCTAAATGAGTTGACCCTTAATGCTTGAAATCACGGGCCGCACGAGCGGCCTTTTTTTCGTGAGTTTTTTGCTCAGGCAATCTTCTATTCAGGCGATGCTTTTAAAGCGCTAAAAATACAGCAGATGGGTGAGCAGCAGCAGCGGCAATAAAAACAGGCATGACCACAGTAAATAGCCGCCAAACGACGGCATTCTGATGCCGGCGTGCTCAGCCATGGCTTTGACCATAAAATTGGGGCCGTTGCCGATATACGTCAAAGCACCCATAAACACAGCCCCCGTTGAAATTGCCGCTAATAAAGCCGGAAAGCGTTCAGCAAACACATGTAGCTGACCAGCATCTAAACCGTTTTGACTGACCCCAAGCGTGACAAAGGTCAGATAGGTCGGTGCATTGTCTAAAAAGCCGCTCAGAATACCCGTTGCCCAAAAGTACTGGCCTGGTGAAGATAAAGCCAGTGCACTGCCTTTGGCTTCTAATATCTTTAGCGCTGGAATCATCGCGCCAAAGATCCCGACAAACAAACAGGCCACTTCATTAATCGGCTCAAAGTTAAAGTGATTGGCTTCGCGAATCCGCGGAGAAGTGGTGAAATAAGCTAATCCGGCCAGGACCGCCATCGCCACAGCCTGAAACAGCTTGGTATAAAGCTCAGCGCTGCTGGTATCGGTAATGCTTTGCAGCCAGGGCGAGACAATATAACCCGCTCCGATAATCACCCCAATCACCCCAGCCAAAAACACCAGATTGAGTGCCCCTTTGATTCGAAAGCGCTCACCGGCAGCATGGGCATCCAGGGCACGGGTCAGTTCTTCTTGGGTTGCCAGCTCTTCGCGCACAAAATGCCAGGAATCCAGCATTAAAAACACAAACAGCAAGGCGCCAACCATCGTGACCCATTGCGGCCAGAGCTGCAGGGTCCAGCTAAACGGCACACCGTGCAAAAAGCCCAAATACAGCGGTGGATCGCCTAAGGGCGTTAATAAGCCTCCGCAGTTGGCAACAATAAAAATAAAGAAAATCATCAAATGGGTTTTACGCTGTCGGGCCTGGTTAGCCATCAGCAGAGGACGAATCAACAGCATACTGGCACCGGTTGTGCCCATTAAGTTTGCCATAATCGCGCCAAGGCCCAGAATAATCGTGTTGACGTGAGGGAAGCCCGCAAATGGCCCCGTAAAGTAGATTCCGCCGCTAATCACAAACAGTGAGGCCAGCAGCGCAATAAAGGCAAAAAACTCGACATAGGTATGCAAGACCGTATGCCAGTCTCCGGTTGGCAAAAGATACATGCCAATACCCGCTAAGCCGCAGAGCCCTGCGACCATGAGTTTATTCAGATTTTTATGCCACCAGTGGCAGACTTTTGGCACCAGCGGAAAAATCGCAATCATCAGCAAGAGTGCGACAAATGGCAAAACGCTGATGACCGTTTCACCCGTATTGGCTTCCAGCCAATGGCGAGAAGCATGGCCATGCTCTGTGGCAGCGTTAGCAGAATGCGTAGGAGCGGTTACGTTAGTATGAGGATTCGCCATTAGCTTCGCACATCCAGGTTTAATAAATAAAAAAGCTCGCGCAAAAGCAAGCTTTTAGCAATTCACGTTTTCAAAAGGAAGTTCTGTCATGATAGCAAAGCTATAAAATAGCAACAAGACTATCAATTTTGGCCCGTACGGGTGCCGTTTACGGTACCCACTCCCCCTCTCTGCTCCCCTTTTGGCTTTCCCCAATCTCTCAGCGCTTAGCGAAAGCCTTCAATCA
>CAJYHH010000197.1 GCA_913773825.1 Candidatus Sericytochromatia bacterium
CTTCGCCGAGTCCTTTAACTGCGCCTAAACCAAAACGAATACAGTTGTCTTTAACACTAAAGCTTTCAATACTTTCGTTGACATCTGGCGGCAGAATGGCAATTTGCATGCGTTTGGCTTCGCCTACATATAAAGGAACTTTGTCCTGGGTGCTCATGACGCTGGAAATCAGCGCGGCCATATACTCAACCGGATAATTGGCTTTTAAATAAGCGGTCTGATAAGCAACCATGGCGTAAGCGGCTGAGTGGCTTTTGTTAAAGCCGTATTTTGCAAATTCTTCCATGATCGCAAACAGCTCTTCAGATTTATCGCGGGGAATTTCATTTGCTTCAGCGCCGTCGACAAATTTGGCCTTCATCTTAAGCATAATGTCGACTTGTTTTTTACCCATCGCTTTACGCAAGCCGTCTGCTTCACCAGGGGTAAAGCCTGAAACTGTACGTGAGATCTGCATGATCTGTTCCTGGTACAGAATCAGACCGTAAGTATCTTTGAGAATCGGATGCAGCAGGGTTTCAAGCTTGGGATGAGTATAGGTAATCTGCTGGCGGCCAAATTTACGCTCAACAAAGTCCACGTCCATCCCGGAGCCCAGCGGGCCCGGACGATACAAGGCCACAAGCGCGGTAATGTCTTCGATGTTACCCGGCATCAGACGTCGCACCAGTTTGCGCATCCCTTCAGATTCTAACTGGAAGATCCCGGTGGTATAGCCTGAGCTGAGCAGGTCATAAGAAGCCTGATCGTCGATGGGGATTTTGCTCATATCCAGCGTGATGTCTTGAGAAAGTTTTAAAATCTCAAGCGTTTTAGTAATCATCGTCAGGTTGCGCAGACCCAGGAAGTCCATTTTAAGCAAGCCGACTTCTTCAACTTCGTCTTTAACAAACTGGGTGATCAGCTTGCCTTCTTCTGCGCGCAGCGGAACCGTTGTATCAAGCGGATCGCGGGCAATCACGACCCCGGCAGCGTGAACCCCAACCTGACGAGCCAGGCCTTCTAGCTTCAGGGCATAACCAATCAGCTTGGCAACCTCGGGGTTTTTTTTCATTTCGGTGTGCAGATCCTGGCCTTCCTGCACAAAATCATTAAGTTTAACGCCCGGTTTAGTCGGGATCATTTTGGCCAGACGGTCTGCTTCTGATGCCGCAAAGCCCAAGGTACGGGCCACGTCTTTAACCGCCATTTTGGCGGCTAAGGTCCCGACGGTTAAAATCTGAGCAACTTTTTCATAGCCATATTTGCGCGTGACGTACTGAATGACTTCTTCACGGCGGTCGATACAGAAGTCGATATCGATATCGGGCATGCTGATACGATCTGGATTGAGAAAACGTTCAAACAGCAGTTGATAACGTAAGGGGTCAATATCTGTAATCCCCAGAGCGTAGCTGACAATCGATCCTGCGGCTGAACCACGGCCAGGGCCTACCGCAATCCCGCTTTCGCGTGCGTAGTTCATAAAGTCCCAGACGATTAAGAAGTAAGAGCAAAAGCCCATCCGTTCAATAACGCCAAGTTCAAACTCGGTGCGCTCGCGGATTTCTGGGGTGATCTCACCATAGCGCCAGCGGATGCCGGTCCAGGTACGCTCACGCATATAGCTGACTTCGTCATGGCCAACCGGAACATCATAAACAGGCAGTGTGTAATTACCCGTTTCGATAATCACATGGCATTTGTCAGCAATCTCTACCGTGTTTTTGAGCGCTTCAGGATAGTCTTTAAACAGCTCATACATTTCTTCGGCAGACTTCATGTAATAATCTGGGCCGCCTGGATAACGGTAGCGAGTGGAGTCTTCTAAGGTTTTGCCGTCGTTAATACAGAGAATAATCTCATGTAAAATCGAGTCGTCTTTATTGAGATAATGAACGTCATTACTGGCAACCAGCG
>CAJYHH010000198.1 GCA_913773825.1 Candidatus Sericytochromatia bacterium
ACTGACTATTCAAGCGTTGCTTAAAGCCATTCAGGATTCAGGTCTGGAAAAAGTTGTTGCCCACTCCACATACGGAGCTCAACCTGGTGAGCGAATTGGCGATCTGGGCACCCTCTATGCCCTGGAGCAGGGCTTAGGGGTACAAAACATTCCGCATGTGATTCAACGCGCAGCTTACTATATGAGCAATTGGGCAATGAGTCTGGAAACAGCACAAGAACAGGGCTTTATTACTTCGTTTTTTCCAGAAGATTTTAAAATCCCGATGGTCGCACCGCATGATTTAGGCCTGTTTGCAGCAAGCCTGCTCACAGAACCCGTCAGTCAAACCGGTCTTTATCACGTTGAAGGCCCCCAGGCTTATACAGCCCTTGATGTCGCAAAAGCCTTTGAAGTCGCTCTGCAGAAGCCGATTAATGTTGCTGTGGTTGAACCTGCCGACTGGATTAAAGCCTATAAACAAATTGGCTTTTCAGACAGCTCTGCCAAATCTTATGCAGGGATGACCCGCCTGACGCTGGAACATCGGGATTCATTTCCAGAGCCTGATGTTCGCGGTTCAACCAGCCTTCAGGCCTATATTCTGGCGCTGGTCAAACAAGCTCAGACCTAACCAAACACCATTTCACCCAGCCAGAGCTCTAAGGCTAATTCTGGGCTTAAGCGGCTGCTGCGGGTGCGGGTTTGGAGCTCAAGCAAACGACGCAGGCCTGTTTCAATCTGCTCTAAGCGATACTGCTTCCAGCGCTGCAAATCCATTTTGACCACATAGGCATTCATGCCGAGGTCTTGAGCAATCTCTTGATGATTACGCCCTTGGGCAGCATGCCAGCGGGCTTGAAACAGACGATTCATCATCGTCGCCAATGTACTCATAATTTTGTTGGCATGATCTTTTAGCAAAAGCGTCTGAAGATGAGCAAAGGCTTTTTCGCGATCGCGACCGGCGATCAGTTCCAGCAATAAAAAAATATCGGTTTCAGTCTGAGAAACCAATAACTGAACGGCTTCCAGCTCTATTTGCGGGTCATCACCCAGATAAATCAAAAGTTTGTCTAAAGCCTGACGCAGAGCAAATTTGTCAGTGCCGCAGGCGTTAACTAACTGGGCAACGGCATCGCGGGCAATGCGTTTACCCGCTCGACGGGCCTGTTCTTCAATCCAGGGATAAAGATCTTGCTGAACGTTCCAGCGCTTGATCTCCTGAAAATCACAGACTTCAGCCAGCTTGACGAGTTCTTTGGCGGCTTTTTTGCGTTTGTCGAGACTATCAGCCTGAATCACCAGACAGTTATCTGTAGTGGGTGCTTTATCTTTACACATCGTGGCAAGCTCTTCGAGCAGAGCCTGCATCGGCTCACTGGGCAGCTCAGCCAGAATCACACGCCGTTCCCCCCAAAAGGGCGGCGTTAACCAACCATCAATAATGGCCGATACAGGCTGGGTGCCGTCATAGCGTTCGAGGTTTAATTCTCGCCATTCAGGATCAAGCCAGGTGTCTAGCCATTTATTGAGTTGTTCAGTACGGGCGTATAAATCTGTGCCTAAAAGGAAGTAGAGCTGTTTCACCCAGGCATTTTAACACCCACTGCTTATTAGCCACCACTCACAACAGGTACAGCAAGCGGATTTCAGACGGTGTATTTAACAGCGCTATTTTAAGCGGATGATTTTGACATTAACCAGACGCGGTACAACGTCTCGCATCTGGACATTCGCTGGCAGTGAGACACCCACAGGCAAAATCTGCTCACCGGTTGTGGTGTCTTCCAGCTGGATAAAAACTTTGATTTCTTCAGTTTTAAGTTCTTGCAGCTTGTCTTCTTTACCGGCAATTTTAAGATTGACCTGCGAAGGATCAATTTTAACTACCAGATTTTCACTTTGGCCTTGAATCGCAATCGGCACCAGCATTTCTTTACTATGCGTTTCAAGATCAAGACGTGGCCCGGTTGGTGTACGCCAGATACCAACCGCCAAACCCCAGATAATGGCAACCGTTACGGCAATAAAGCGCAGGTTTAAAAATAACTTACTACCCAGCTCACCTAAAGACTGCAGCCAGGCCGGTACCCGTGATGGCGTCTCTTCTGTTTCAAGTGTCTGACCGCGATTGAGCAAGCCACGCAGACGCCCCTCATTAGATGAATAACTCATCTGGAAAAGCTCAAGCAACAGGCGTTCAAGATTGTCTTCGGTTAGATTACGGTGGGTTTTACCTTCTACAATCAGCGAAATAGCGCCCGTTTCTTCAGAAACAACTAAACAGCCTGCGTCACTTTGTTCAGAAATTCCTAAAGCAGCACGATGACGCATGCCCCAGTAAGTGCCAGCTGGTGACTGTTTACTCTCGGTCAGCGGCAGCTGAACCGAAGCGGCAACAATCCGGTTACCGCGTAAAATAATCGCGCCATCATGTAGGGGCGTGCCTTCAAAAAAGATCGTGTGCAGGAGTTCCTGGCTGATTTCGGCATCCAGCACAACGCCTGATTCAATATGTTCATTGAGACCAATTTTGCGCTCAATTACAATCAGCGCACCGGTTTTTTCTTCAGATAAAGCCTGAGCCGTTGAGACCAGCACGCGAATGGTGCCAAACAACTCTTTGCCTTTAAGCAATCGCTCAGCCGGAAAAACGCTAAAGCCTCGCCCCAGCTCCGACAGCGCACGGCGCAGCTCAGGCTGAAACAAAACCGGAATGGCCACAATTACAAGGGTGGCGGCATTTTGCAAAACAGAGGTCAGAATTTTAAGCTGTAGGAAGTTATGGGCAATAAAATAAATCACCACTAACAGCAGCAGACCGCGAATCAAATGAATGGCGCGAGTCTCTTTAATAAACGAGAAGACCTTATAGAGCACAAAACTGACGATAAAAATATCCAGGACATCCTGCCAACGCAGGCCTGTCCAGATTTGGACCAGATAGTTCCAGATTTCCTGAAAGCTCTCCAGAGTCAGGGTTCCTTTGCTCTAATCTCTCTTAGCTCTTGTTGCACAAAAGCAGAATTAAATTAAATTTTATCAAATGATTAAGACGAGCGGCACCCAAACGGGGAAGGAATGTTTGAGCTTCTTAAATCAGACAAGAATTTATCACTTTGAAGTGGAAAGTTCATAAAAACTCAAAAAACAAATAAAGCAGAAAGGCTTCAAGTCACTTCTGGCAAAATTAGCGATTTTGGCGTTTTGCCTCGAGCAGTTTGACAATTTGTAAAAAACCAGCCCGCCGGGCATAGTCAATAGCCTTCAGACCTTTACCGTCTGTAATCCCTGGTTCTGCGCCATATTTTAACAACAGCTCAATTGGCTCGGCTTTACCCTGACCAGCAAAAAGCATTAAGGCGGTTTGCCCAGCATGATTGCTCATATTCGGATTTACTTTTCGCGTCAGCAGCAGGCCAATGAGTTCTGCTTCAGCCTCGGCATTGAGGGTTAAAGGAAAAAATCGACCATTGGGGGCTCGTTTACGCGCAGGGTTTAATAATTGCCGAGTCTGCTGACTGGCGCCGCCTAAGGCTGCTAATAATAAAGACGTATTACCATCGTCATTGCTTAAATTGGGATCAGCTCCTCGTTCAAGCAGTTTTTTAACTAATTCTGTATGCCCCCAAAAAGCAGCCCACATCAAAGGTGAATGCCCAGATTCATCAGCTTCATCAATCACAGCGCCCTGGTCAAGCAGCATCAGAGCAATATCCCCCTGGCCACCGGTTGCAGCCATCATCAGCGGGGTTAAACCTAAATGATTTCGCGCATTGGGATTGGCCCCGCGAGCCAGTAATAATCTCACAAGACTGGTATGATCGCGATAAATCGCGAGCATCAAAGGGGTCAAATCGCGCTCGGTATGGCGAGCTTCAAGCTGAGCACCTCGACTGAGAGCTGACTCAATTCCACGGGGGTCACCGTTTAAACAAGCTTCAATTAAGGCCTGATCGGGGCTTAAAGCAGCAAGCAAGATCATCAGAGACAGAGCCATTTTCATATTGCCTCCGGACCCAGATGGTCTTGAAGTAGATGTAAAAACGAAACAAAAGGTTTGTCCAGACTCACGCTTAAGCCCATTTCACAGGAGCGACTGCTTGAACAGTGATGATCGCCATTCAGCACTTGAATCTCAAGCTGCTCATCCGCTAAAGCCGCAGCCGGAAGCTCAGGAAACAACAGTCCCCGATCACCGGCATAGCCACAACAGCCGGCCGAAATCGGCACGCTGACGCGCTCTGAACAGCGCTCAGCCAGACGTACCAGTGCAGACTCAAGACCGAGTTTACGCAAAGAACAGACTGGGTGCAGTACTGTATGATCCGGACGCTTCTGAATCGGCAGTTGATCGATAACATAGCGATCAAAATAATCAACCGCATCTAGCAGCTGTAAGCCTGAATATTCCGGGTGTTTGTCCAGAGCTTGTTTAAGCTGCAATGTACACGGGCTGGTATCAACTACAACTGGGATTTTGCCATGATGAGACCAGGCCCAAAAACGCGCCAGCGTACGCTCAGCCTGAGTCTGACCCGCCTGAGCAAAACCTTTAGAACTAAATGGCAAGCCACAACAATGCCCGACAGATTCTTCCGGCAGCCAGACTTTTAGACCCGCCTGGCCCGTTAACTTTAAAAAAGTCTGAGGGAGTGGATCTTGACCGGCATACCCCATTGTGCGGCTTAAACAAGACGGAAAATAAACCGCTTCTGCTTGTTGAGCCGTGGTTTCGGGCAAAGGTGACAAATTGGGAGTGGGTAGCCGATGGTCCCAATAGGGCAAGGCAGTACCGGTGACCGCTTCAGCCCGACCAATCAGCCAGTTAATTCCGCGCTCACCAATGATTTTTTCAGCAATTCTTGCAGAGCCTAAGCCTAATTTAATGCCGGTTTCAAGCTGACTAAAACGTCGGCCTAAACGGCTGACCTGGCGCTGAGTCGGCTCAGGAACTTGTTCACTGCGCAGACGCTTAACCAGTGCGCCTGTGTCAATCCCAATTGGACAAGCCAATGAACACAGACTGTCAGCTGCGCAGGTCTCAATCCCTGAATACTGATACTGCGCTTTGAGCGCACTGAGTTTAGCTTGTTCACCGGCAGCTTGCAGCCGCTGCATTTCGCGGCGCAGCACAATTCGCTGACGAGGCGTCAGGGTTACACGTCGACTCGGGCACACAGGCTCACAAAAACCACATTCGGTGCAGCGATCTACTTCAGCATCTACACCGGGTAATTGTTTTAAATGCTCCAAATGCGCTTTTGGACTGGCATTGATAATCACACCCGGATTAAGCAGGTTTTCCGGATCAATCACACGCTTCAGTCTCAGCATGATCTGATAAGCTTCTGGCCCCCACTCAGCCTCAACAAAGGGCGCCATATTGCGGCCAGTGCCGTGCTCAGCTTTTAAGCCGCCATCCAGCCTCAGCACCAGCTGGGTCAAATCCTGCATCAGGGCGTCATAACGGGCTGTTTCAGTCTCTGTATTAAACGACTGGGTCAAAACAAAATGTAAATTACCGTCTTTGGCATGGCCAAAAATAATCGCTTCAGGGTAGCCATGAGCCTGAAAGAGACGATGTAAACCTTGAACAGCCTCAGGTAAGTGCTCGATCGGAAACACCACATCTTCAATTAAAACCGTACTGCCAGACGCTCTCACAGCCCCGACCGACGGGTAAAGGCCTTTACGCAGCTTCCAGAGCAAAGCCTGTTGCTCTGGCTCACGACTAAAACGCGGCGGCGCCAGTAAAGTAAACTGCTCAAGCAGATCAGCAGCCCGCTCAGCCTGAAGCTCACTGTCCTGAGCCGTCTGGGCCTGATATTCAACTAATAAAGCACAGGCACCAGCAGGGACTTCAGCCAGCCAGGGACTGATCGAAATCGGGGGTAAAGCCCGGAGTGAGGCATCATCAAGCAGTTCAATCGCTTCAGCACCACTTTGCTGCAAATCAGGCAGAGCTTCACAGGCCTCTTTAATTGAAGCAAAAATCATCAGGCCTGTGTATTTAAACGGTTTATCTGGAACGGTGTTTAGGACCGCCTCACTAATCATCGCCAGCGTGCCTTCAGAGCCAATTAAAAGATGGGCTAAAATATCCAGCGGCAGCTGATAGTCTAAAAAAGCATTCAGGCTATAGCCGGTTGTGTTTTTTTGCCGGTATTTAGCGCGAATTCGCGCAGTTAAGTCAGGCTTGTTAAGTAATTGTTGACGCAGGGCAAGTAATTCAGCCGCAATTTCTGGGCATTCTGCATCAAAGCGGGAGTAATCTGCAGGTTGAGCGGTATCAAAACTTAAACCGTTGGGCAAGACAAAAGCCAGTGATCGCAAAGTATGATAAGCATTCTGGCTGACGCCACAGCACATCCCGCTGGCATTATTAGCTAAAATCCCGCCCAGCATACAGGCTGTAATTGAAGCGGGATCAGGTCCAATTTTGCGGCGATAGTCACGCAGCAGTAGATTCGCGTGGGCCCCAATCACACCTGGCTGGACCCAGATCGCAGCTCCTTGTTCGCGGACTTCTACACCGCGCCAGTGTTTACTTAAATCCACTAATAAACCGTCTGTAATCGCCTGGCCCGATAAACTCGTTCCAGCGGTTCTAAACGTCAGCGGCAGGCTGTGAGCCTGACTATAAGCAAGTAAAGCTCTCAACTCACTGAGATCTTTGGGTTGTACAACCGCTGCTGGCACCAGATGGTAAAAACTGGCATCACTGGCATAAGCAATCCGATCATGCCAGCTTGTGAGAGTCCGTTTGGGGCCGCAAATTGCCGACAGACCACTTAGAGAATCTGTTAAAGTCTCAGTTTCAGAGGCTTTCATCACGCTCGGCATACTCCGTTATTCCCCCCCGCAGACCTTTGCCTCGATTGAGCATCGGCCCAAAGTGAAAATGTGCCCCAAACAAAAACTGAGTCAAAAAAGGCTGGCGCTGACTCCAGAGTGATTGATCAAGCTGCACAGACAGATCAACATAAGGATTGACACGCCAAGCCACCAAGGGGCGCAGCATGACCTGGCTCTGGGTCCAGGCCTGATTCTGGTTGAGCCCCATATCTGCTGTCAGGCTGACTGAGGCAAAGAGTTCGGGCAGAATCCAGGCACCGGTTTCTAAAAAGCCAATAATCTGGTCAGCAGGTTTTAGAATCGTCTGAGAAGGATTGGCCGCTGCAGCCTGGGTGACGATAACATGGGCTTTATCGTAGTTAAGCCGATAACGATAACCTAAACCACCCTGAATATAAGCCTCAAGCGGGTAAAACTCATAACCCGCATTTAAGCCAAGCTCAAAATCAGGCACTCGATCACCCAATACGGGCACATAACTGACGTTATAACCTGTTGGAATATGAGTACCCAAGCGCAGAGCCAATCCAAAAGGCTCATCAACCAGCCGAATCCGTGTGCCGATATAGAGATCAGTCAGGCCATTATTTGTCAGCGAGCTCGGCGTCTGGCCAGGACGTTCAAGGCTTCGTGTTAAAAAGGGCATGTCTAAAAGCAGAGTCGCTGTTTCTAAAAAGCCGATTTCCATATGGGCCAGCATGCTCATTTGCTGAGTGAGGGCGTTGTTTTCAGTAAAGCGGCCATAACCGCCCTGAACTTCAACATACGTGCTATCTCGTTGAATCACCCAAGCGCTGTCGCTGGCCTGAGCAGTCAGGGTCGGCAAAACAGGCAAAAATCCTGACACAAGGCTAATCGCAGCCAATAAGGCTGCAGGCAGAGTTTTGAACATCAAATAAACATATCCAGCAAAATACCGCGGATCTCCTGAATTCGGGCAGCCATTTCAAGCGCTCGTCCCTGGCTAAGTAAAACCTGATCAGCCAGATTGGCAAGCTGGGTATCGACCTCACGCACAACCGTATAGAGACGATTATGGCGATCAAAATTTTTGCTCACAGCATAAGCCCCACCCTGAGCTTTGCGCAAAAACTGGCGAACAGCCTGAGTATAACGGGTCAGTTGAGCTTCTGTTGGATCTTTTAATAAATCATTGGCACAGGCATCAATATCCAGCATCAAGGAGTCTAGTGAGTCTTTGATCTGATTGGCACCGGCTGACATGACATTCTGAAAGCCTTGTGCAGCCTGGCTTTTGGCAGATGAAGAAGATGAGCCGCCGCGTTCAACTTTATCTGAGCGTTGATTCCGGCGGCGGGGATCGTTTTGGATTTCCATCTCGACCGGCCTGTTTCCTCTGAAATTGCAGAGATTCTGCTGAGGTGCTGTCAGCATACCCGGCTAGATTTTTAGCCGTCAAGGCAACGACATCAGGCTGGTTGTCATAGATCTCAGAACTTTTTAGCTAAACACAAAGTTTTTAATCAACATCCTGCGCTACCTACCTGCCACTTTTAAGACAATCAGCGACAATTAAATTATTCAAAACCATCAGAAACAGTTGAGATTGGAGCTGCTCATGCAATGGCCCCGTCAGCCGCTCGCCGAGCGTATGCGTCCACAGGATCCACAAGATTATATTGGCCAGACAGAATTATTGGCTGCTGACCAGCCTTTGCGCGATATGCTTGAAACAGGCGAACTGCGCTCCCTGTTGCTTTGGGGCCCGCCGGGCTCTGGAAAAACAACCCTCGCCCGTCTATTAGCACAACGCGCCGATGCCCGTTTTTTTGAGCTCAGCGCTGTTTCAGCAGGTGTTAAAGATTTACGCGAAATCATTGCCCAGGCCCGCGAGGGCCAGGATGGTTTATTTGCCCAGACAACCGTGCTGTTTATTGACGAAATTCATCGTTTTAACAAAGCCCAGCAAGACGCTCTGCTGCATTCAGTTGAAATAGGCGAAGTGGTCTTAATGGGCGCAACCACTGAAAACCCATCATTTGAAGTGATTCCAGCTTTACTCTCACGCTGCCAGGTCTTTGTGCTCAAAGCCCATCAGCCAGCTGATCTACAAGCGCTGCTTCAACGCGCACTTAAAGAAGACAGCTGGATGAAGCAATTTGAAGTTGAGATTCCAGACTGGAACGCTCTTGCGCTTTATGCAGGTGGCGATGGCCGCACCTTACTCAACCGCGTTGAAATTGCGGTTCAGCTGGCAGCTCGTAACAGTAAAAGCACTGAAGGTCAAAAAAAGCAGGTGGTGCTCAGCCCGCAGATCCTTGAAAAAGCATTTCAACGCCCCCTGCCCTATGACAAATCAGGTGAAGAACATTACAATATCGCTTCTGCCCTGATTAAATCTGTCCGTGGCTCAGATCCAGATGCTGCCGTTTATTGGCTGGCACGTATGCTTGAAGGGGGTGAAGACCCGCTCTTTATTGCCCGGCGGCTGGTGATTCTGGCCTCTGAAGACATCGGCAATGCTGAACCCTATGCCCTGACTTTAGCCACAGCCTGTTATCAGGCTGTCCATGCTGTTGGGATGCCCGAAGCCCGGATTATTCTGTCTCAGGCCACAACTTATCTGGCCAGTTGCCCCAAAAGCAATGCAGCTTACAAAGCGGTAGAGCAAGCCCTCTCTGACGCCAGAAAATTTAGAGATCAGCCTGTGCCTTTACATTTGCGCAATGCAAAAAGTAAACTGATGAAAGATCTGAACTATGGCAAAGGTTATCAGTACAGCCATAACTATGAAGATCATTTTAGCGAGCAGCAGTTTTTACCCGACACGCTGCGCGATCGGGTTTATTATCAGCCCACTGAGCAAGGCCGTGAAAAGCAGCTCAAAGCTCGCTTAAAATATATGCGCCCTGAGCGCTACCCCGAAACTGATTCAGACGTTTAATTTTCACTCCTGAATCAGACATCGCAAAAGCTCTGCCACACAGAGAAGTACCCCCGAAACAATTTATTTTCGGGGGTACTTTAATAAGTATCTAACTATTGTCTAACTACTGAGAGAGCCTTAGCGCGGCAGATTAATGCAGTCCTTAGCCATCGGTCCGCTATCACCCACGCTTAAAGCACAGGCCACGCGGGCATTAAAATCAATACTTAAAGCTGTTCCCCGGTTGCCAACATACATAATCCGGCTTAAAGATTTATTGACGTAAGTCAGATACATCATCACAAAGTCTTCCTGAGCCAAATAACCGCTTTTAATCAGCGTTTGCGGCATGGCATCGTACATTTTCAGCTGATTAGGATAAAGTGCCTGGCCAGCGGTTGAGCTCACAACGTTGACCTGGCGGCCGT
>CAJYHH010000199.1 GCA_913773825.1 Candidatus Sericytochromatia bacterium
AAATTTTTCAGAAATGCTAATTCGGTATTAAAACTGCGGTATTCGGCCTGACGCATCAAATGACTCCTGTATACTATCTTGAAAATCTTAGCTGGAGGACGCATGGACCGCAAGCTGTTTTTTACTCTCGTCATTGCCTTGCTGATCGGTCTGGTGGGTCAGACACTGTTTCAAATTTTTGCACCGTTTTTGTCGCCGTTGATCTGGGCTGGAATTCTGGTCACCGTGACGTATCCGCTTTATCGTAAGCTGCTTGCCTATATGCCTAAGCAGCGCGAGCTGGCATCTGGTTTGCTCTGTCTGGGCTTAACGCTGGTTGTGGTCTTGCCCATTTCACTGCTTTTACTGGTTTTGTTTAAAGACCTTCAAGAGAGTAGTGAACATCTGACCCGGTATCTGCATACTGTTGATTACCAGGAACTGATGCAGTTTAAAGGGCCGATTTTTGAAAATCCAATTGTGCAGCAAGTGCGAACCTGGATTGATCCCTATGTCGAACTTGAAAAAATTGATTTACGCGCATTAGCCATGCAGGGTGTGCAGCGTGTCAGTCAGTTTTTGATTAACCAGTCTCGTGGTGTGCTGGGTGCTTTTGGTGGCTTTTTCTTTCTGCTTGTGATGACCGAAATCTGTATGTTCTTTTTGTTTAGAGATGGCCCCCGTTTTGTAGCGTTTGTTAAACGCCTGATTCCGATTGAAAACAAAGAGCTGGTCTTTCAGCGCATGCGAGAAGTCATTCAGGCCACGATGTTTGGCACGCTTGGAACGGCTGTGGTGCAGGGCTTTATTGGCGGAGTGGTATTTTTAATTTTGGGCTTGCCATCAGCTGTACTCTGGGCTGTTGTGATGATCTTGTCGAGCTTTTTACCGCTGTTGGGAACTTCTCTGGTTTGGGTTCCGGCTGCGATTTGGTTTCTGATTAAAGGCTCTGTGGTCAAAGCGATTATTATGGTGGCTGCCGGAGTGGGTATCAGTACAGTCGATAACTTTATCCGTCCGATTTTGATTCGTTCAGTTTCAAGCAAAGACAACCAGCTCAATACGCTTGTTTTGTTGCTGGCTGTACTCGGCGGCATCAGTGTCTTTGGCTTCTTAGGGATTGTGCTGGGACCCATGCTTGTGGTGCTGTTCCTGACCATGCTTGAATTGCTTTATGCCCATTTAGGCTATGAAATCCATCCGCTTGAAACCCTGCAGGAAGATCAACCCCTGCCAGCTGTAGAAACCCATGAGGTCAAACATGATGTGCTCCCACCTGAATCAGGTATTCCCCATGAGCCCCCAACTGACGACTCATCTCGCTAAGTTAGATGAGATTGGCGCAAAGACCGGTTTTTGCGCCAAACATTTGGCCTCAGAGCAAGTGATTGTCTATGAGGCTGAACGTCGTTTTTTGGCTGCATCAACGATTAAACTGCCCGTCTTAGCGCTTTACGCTGAGCGCCGGCAAGAAGCTGTTTTTGCAGAAAACTATCTTTATAATCCTGCAGATGATTGTGAAGACTCTCCCTGCTTTGATGAGCTTGAACCTGGGACTGCTGTCAGTTGGGATACCCTTGCTGACTGGATGATGATTCGCTCAGACAATACAGCGACTAATTTACTGATTGAGCAGCTGGGCATGGCTGAGATTCAGGCCTGGATTGCTGAACGGGGCTGGCAGACCATGCAACTTAATCGCGTGATGATGGATTTAGCTGCACGGGCGCGCGGGATTGATAACTGGAGCAACGCTCAAGAGATGCTGGATTTTATGGAGCGTCTGGTCAAACGGACGCTGACTGATACCGCAAGCTGTGACTGGATTTTAGACGTCTTGCATCGCTGTGAAGACAAAGAAAAAATTCCGTTTTTGTTTCAGCCGCCTGTTTTCGTTGCCAATAAACCAGGCGAGCTGCCGGGTAATCGCAGCGATGTTGGCTATGTTCATGACGCTGAACATGAAGTCGTGATGGCCATTTTTTGCGATGGCTTACCTGATGAAGCGGCTGAGCTTGCCAATGATTTATGGCAGGCCGAACTGGCGCAGATTCTTTGGCAAGAGCTGACCATCGTCTTAGTTTAAAGAGTTTAAAGAAGTTAATTAATTGGCAAAGGGTGACTGAAAGCCGCCTTGTGTACGGGTGAGAACCTGCTTGCGCTTTTGGACTTTGACGTTAAAGTTAGACTCACTGTTGAGATCGCGCATGTAATAAACAGGTTCAGCTTCAAGAGGCTGAATCTCCCCTTTGACACAAGCCTCGTACCAATCCCAAAGGTTAAAGTTGCCCTCAAGCATAAAGGGCTGACGCGTGATCGGACTGACAAACAGCGCTTCACTTAATTGCAGGCTTTCTAACAGAGCGCCAAGCGGCACTTCATGTGGGCAGCGGGCGTGTAGGGCACGCAAAGCATGACCCGCTTCGCTAAAAAAAGTCCGAGCCATTTTGGGGTTAGACAATCCAGCCAGAATGTAATTATCAAGCGTTACCCATTGAGGCGGATGGGTATGATTCAAAGCGCAGTGTTCGGGTTCGCCTCCTTGCTGGAGCTTGCGGGCTTTGTCCTGTAAAAACCGCGAAATTTCATTGAGTAAAGTCCCTGTTGGAAAGCTGCTCTGATTAAAGAACTCAAAAATTTCGCGCAGACCCAGCCCACCTGCGTAGTGCAGCAGCATAATCGGTAATTGCAGCAGTTTAAAGTTATGGTAGAGAATCCGGACCCACCAGCCAAACGTGCGGCTGCGGCGCCAGTCGTCACGGTTCATGGTATTGGTCGCAATCACAATTTCCTGCCATTCCGTGACTTCCATTTGCAGGGGGTATTGGGGCACGCTAAACGGAATCTGAACGGTTTCTAGCCCAAAGCGCTCACGATAAGCGGGCTGGGCCATTTCCGCATTGGGTAAAACAAAGGTGATATAGAGATACATCCAGGTATGCTGGCCTTCGTCGATCACGCGGCAGATGCCGTCCGCAAAGCTATCATAAGTTTCGCCTGGTAAGCCAATTAGAATATCTGAGTAAGTGGCGACTCCGTCACGGCTAAAGCGGCGCTGCAGCTCACGATAGGTTTCAAGTGAGATATTTTCGCGCCGAATGCTGCTTAAGACCTGTGGTGAAACAGACTGCAAAGACATCGTGACCATTTTGTGCAGACCCGATTTAACGAGTTTACTCTGAACCGCATACGATCGCTCAGTAGCGTTTTTAGCGCCCTGATAAAAGAAGCGCTTAGGTAGGCCTGTACGGTCTTTGACTTCTAGCAGATAATCGGTTAATTCAAGGTCACGAGGTAAAATGCCAAAGTTGGCATCTGCACAACTCACCATTTCGATGCCCTGTGCCGCAAACCAGTCGATATCGGCTTTTAGACGCTCCAGGCTATAACGTCTGACTTTACTCGCAACAGCTGAGCCCCAGTCACAATAAGTACACGAAAAAGGGCATCCGCGATTAGTCTCCCACATCGC
>CAJYHH010000200.1 GCA_913773825.1 Candidatus Sericytochromatia bacterium
GGCGATTGCAATGGCTGCTATCATCAGATCATTTGGCCCAATCGGCGTACCAAGCCTTTCAAGCTCAGCCCGAATGCTGGCGTAATGCTCGGCCGAGCGGTCATCAAAATCAAGACTCCTGAAAGGCTCCAGAAACCGCAACTGATTCTGACGGGTTCGCACAGGATTTTGGCTTTTTGCGGAGCCATAAAACAGCTCTGCCTTGACCACAGCACACACAAAAAGCTGATCTGGCTGAGTTTGCATCAGCCGCCCCCGAATTGATTCAGAACGGCCATTGAGAAAGCGGATACACACATTGGTATCGAGAAGATACATTAGTGAAGGGCTTCTCTGATTTCAAACGGGAGCTCGTCCGGCTCCTGCAGTGGATCGTCAGCGCTTGAACCGTAAATGTCACTGAAATACCCAGAGGGCCAGCCTGACTTCTCTAATGAAGCGGGTGGCTCGCCTCTCAGCGTTCCAGCCACCGCAAGTATCGGATCAGGATGAGAGAGGGCCTGACCCTTTTTTGCCATCAAGAAATCCGCAAATTGAATGACTTCCTGTAACTGCTCTGCCGGCATTTCGTCAGCCAGATGCAGGAGTTTGTCTTTGAGTAGCTGCCGGTTATTCAGCATCTTCTGTCCGTCTCATTTCGTGCTTCTGACTTGATCATACGCTAGTCTTGAGATCAGCTCAAGCAAAATTGCGAGTAGGTTCAATATAGTGAGGGAATACTGCGCCCAGGTCGAAAAAATTCCCGATGCTCGGGCGCTGGAACTGCTGACGAAAGGCGTCAAGCTCAAAGACGGTCTGACTTTACCCGCCAAGGCCAAATTGTTAGAGACAGATCCTGAGCTGCCGTCTCGCACTCCCCCGATTCGGTATCGGGCGAATATCCCTACCGGCTGGATCTCACTTACTCTGACCGAAGGACGTAATCGCCAAGTGCGTCGTATGACTGCTGTTGTTGGTTTTCCAACTCTCAGGTTGGTGCGCTGGCGGATGGAGAATTTATTTTTGACAGATATGCAGCCTGCACAAGTCAGAGAACTGGCGCAAGCAGAGAGAGAACAATTGTTTAAAAGGCTTAAATTAAAGGAATAACTTCCCGGACTTAAACCTGAGTTATTTAAACTTTTTTTAGGCTCAAAAAGTGATGCGGTGTGAGCAAGGGGTAATGCCTTATCAAGCTTGCAGAGATTCGCGTAAAATACGAATTATGTTAAAAAACCTACTGATTACCACTCTGATTCTTAGCGCCGTTGGTGCCGTTACCCCAGTCTTGTCACCTGTTCAGTCTCAGGCTTATGCCGCCACTTATATTGAAGTAAATCGCATTCCTGATTTACTTGGTTTCCGCCAAGGCGATCGTTTACGTTCTACCGGTCTGGCGACTGGCGATATGCAGTTTACTGGCCTTAATCACACTCTGCTCGATATGAATCAGCAGATCACGCTTAACAGCTTTGCCCGTGCCGCCATTGAGCAAGTTGTTGGCCGCAGTCTGTCATCTAAAACCAATAAAGTAACCTTCCGTTTTGTCGTGAAGCCCCGCCGTAATGGTGGCTTTGTCTATAACCTTTATGACCAGGGCAATCGTCAGCTGCTGATGGAAGGCCCGGTACGGATTAAAGTCGCTAAAGGCGCAAGCGCGACCTCTCAGGATCTGCTATTTGAAGCTGAAATGGTCAGCATGCGCGTGGTCTTTAATAAATCCGGCTCAAAAGCAGGTGGCCAGGCTACGTTTAAAGTCACCGGTATCCCGGTTCCGGGTAGCCTGAACTTTACCAAAATCTAAGCGCTAAAACGTTTTAGAATCGGTATAAGGCACAAGTTTAAGTTCAAAAACC
Source organism: Candidatus Sericytochromatia bacterium (assembly GCA_913773825.1). Classification (GTDB taxonomy): domain Bacteria; phylum Cyanobacteriota; class Sericytochromatia; order UBA7694; family UBA7694; genus CAJYHH01. Next base: position 1,836 of record CAJYHH010000200.1, read on the forward strand.
GTCCCGAGTGGACTGGTTGATGTCACTTGAATCTGACCACCGTTTTTTTCGACCATGCTTTTAACCAATGAAAGTCCCAGGCCACTGCCTGGGACTTCGTGATGAAATCGCATTAAGGGCTGAAAGAGTTCTGCTGGAACAACACTATTTTTAAAGCCCCGCCCATTATCGCTGATGTGTAGCAGCACCTGATCGTCTAAAAGCTTTTGGGTTTTAATCTCAATCAGCGGGGGGCGATCAGGGGCTGCATATTTGATGCTGTTTGAAATCAGATTGCGCAAGATACTCTCAAGCCAGGTGGGCACATAACAGATCGTCTCTTGTTCAAACTGAGCTTCGATTTTGCCACCAGAAGCTTGTAGAGCGTAGTTTAGCTGGCGCTGGACGCGCTCAAGCAGCTCTGAAAAATCAATTTTGTTGGCGCTAAAAGAATGATCCTTTTGCATTTCAATCAGCTCAAGCAGGCCGTCTACAAGGGCCTCAAGCTGGTAAACGTTTTCTTCTAAAATCGAAAAATAGCGCGAGCGTGGCATAATTTGCTCTTTATTGGCCTGCATCAATAGCATATGCAGAGTCGCCAAAGGTGAACGAATATCATGGGCCAGGGTGCGCATAAAAAGATCCTGACGAGCCTGACTTTCGCGATAGTTTTGAAGCTGAATCTGCAGCTCCTGGTCAATTGCAAAGCGTGGATCTATGGACTGAATCATTTGATTAAAACGAAGTGGCAAAACGCTGACTAAATAACCTGCTGGCTCCCAGGCGGCGATAATAATTTTGAGTGCCTGGGATTTTGACGGGTAAACCTGAGGGCTTTGAAGGTCTGGTTTTGGGGCAAGCAGCTGTTGAATATCCTGCACCACAGGATGTTTGCTCTCTATTAACAGGCTGCCTATGGGTAGATTTCCAAAAAATTCGGCAAGCTCAGGCTCACACCAGGCTACCGATAAGTCTGCATTTATCAGCAACATCGCTTGATTACACTCATTTCACGATAAAGAGAACTGTCTAATTTGTCTGTTTTGTGTCTTAACTGAAATTGACAGTTGTATCCTAGCAAATCTAAACAAATTTGTGCGCTTATTTTACGTAAAATCTCTTCTAATTAGAAATTTCTGAGACGATGACTGATCCTGGGAGCCATCTGTCAATGACCGGCTTTTAATCTGTGTTTAGACAGAACGAGCGGCCTTAAAGGGATTTCTCCCACAGACTTTTAAGCTTAGCGTGTTAGAATGAATCGACCAATTCGTCAACAGGACGCCATGACTATCCGTTATCTTGTCAAATTTGAGCTGGCGGCACTCTTTCTTAGTCTGCTGATTCTCTCAACCTTTCTCCAGTTTAAATTGCCTTTTGTCAGCTTTGTACCACCCCAGCTGACCAATACGGATTTGTTTATTGAGTGGTCCTGGCTCTATGCAGGGACTTATTCCGGCAATCTCCAGCTGCCAATGGTGTTTTTGATGTTAGCCGTGCTTGAAGGCTTGCTGACATCTGTGGTTTTAGGGGTTTATTTGCTGCTGGGTTTGAGTTTTTTGCCTATCTTTTTTTATGGCGGCGGTTGGGCTTATTTACAGCAGCCGACTTTTGGCTATTTGCTGATTTTGCTGCCAGCGGCCTGGCTTTGGATGTACACGCTAAAACGACACCCGCGCCGCTATATTCCGATTAGCCGTTATGTCTGGACTTCGATGATGGCTTTGGGCCTGATTCATCTCTTTGGCGGACTTTATGCGGCCCTCTACTATAAATTAATTCCCTTTGAGTTTTTAATGACCTTTGTTTTGCCACGCCTGACCTGGGAAGCCCCCAGCATTATTTTTATTGTGCTGTTAGTGGTACAAATTAAAGCGCTGATGCTCCAGCCTGCCCGCCGGCATGCGGCCTGAATGGAAACGCGGGCTGCTTTTTTGCCTGCCTGCTCTGGTGATTTTAGCTGCCAGTATTTTTGGCGTTTGGGGCTGGGGTCAGGATACCCCGCGTTGGGCTGAAGTCGGGCAATTGCTTCAGGGGTTGCCGCTTGAAGAAACCGATAGCTATATTTTGTTGGAATTACGCCTGCCTCGAATTGTTTTAGGCGTGTTGTCTGGCATGATGCTGGCAGGCGCTGGATTAGTTTTGCAGGGTTTGTTCCGCAATCCCTTAATGGACCCCTTTATTCTAGGCGTGTCAGGTGGTGGGGCGCTGGGGGCAGGCCTGGCGATTTTGCTAGGAATTGAATGGCGTTTATTGGGATTATCTTCAGTGACGTTATTGGCTTTTGGCGGGGCTCTTGCCGTTGTGGTGCTGGTGTACCAGTTGGGCCATTATCGCGGCAGTCTGATGATTGATCGCTTATTACTGGCGGGTGTGGCGATTTCAGCTCTGTGCTCAGCTTTGTTGTCGCTGGTTTTAGTACTCAAAGGCAAAGGACTGGATCAGGTTGTTTATTGGATTATGGGCAGCCTGACAGGAAGGGCCTGGCCAGATGTAATCACGCTGATTCCCTTTGCCATTTTGGGTCTGCCGCTTTTGCTGGTTTCGCTACACGGTCTGAACCTGATGCAAACAGGTGATGAAACGGCTCGTTCACTGGGCTTGCGTCCCGCTCGCTTACAAGTGCAGCTGATTTTAGCTGCAACTTTGTTATCCTCTGCGGTTGTCTCTGTCTGCGGTGTAATTGGCTTTATTGGTCTGATGACGCCACACATGGCCCGTTTATTTCTGCGCAGCAGTGATTTTCGGATTTTGTTATTGCCTACGCTGATTCTGGGTGGGCTTTTGCTGCTCTTGGCTGATGCTTTATCACGTAATCTTTTGGCCAGTCAGGAAATTCCGGTGGGCATTTTTACAGCTCTGCTGGGGGTGCCGTTTTTTCTCGCTCAGCTGAGGAAAGAGTAAGCAACAAGTAGGTAGTGAATAAA
>CAJYHH010000201.1 GCA_913773825.1 Candidatus Sericytochromatia bacterium
TAAAACGCTCGAAACCCGTCAGGGCTTTGAGAAAATGCTGGAAATTTCACCGCGTAATTATTTTTCACCGATTGTGATTAGCTTCCGTTCCAAAGACGGCTCACCAATCTGGACGCCTCAAAATATCGAAGGCGCCTATAAATTTATGCGTGCCGTGGGCAAACAAGAGCCTCTAACGGGCAGCATTGGCTTGATCAACATGGATGAGCCTTTGACGGATCAAATGGTCCTTTACAATACCATTGCGGCAGCTGGCGGTATCGGCAATATGCAGATCTTCCAGCCTGGGGCTAACTTTCCGTTTATCAGCGAAGACGAAACGAAGGGTGTTCTAGTTGCTTACCATGAGTACGAAGGCTATATCGAAGGCGAAAGTGACGCTGACCTCTATACGCTGACATCGATGCGGGAGTATCGCGATCGCGTTCAGGCCCGTTACCCCAATCTTGAGATTATGGTGGGCAGCCTGAGCGCTGTGCCGTTAGAAATGCGTGACGCGATCTTCACTCACTTCCCAATGATTGTTTTAGTCACCGTAATTGCAACCTTCCTGCTGACGATGTTCTCGTTTGGCTCTATCATCCTGCCGCTGAAAGCCGTTTTGCTCAATCTGCTGTCTGTTACTGCTACTTACGGCTGTATGATTTTGCTCTTTCAAAAAGGCATTGGTGCCAACCTGATGCAGATTGAAACTGTCCCTGGTGCTTTGCTGATTGTTTCGCCACTGATTCTGTTTTGCGTGATCTTTGGCCTGAGTATGGACTATGAGATCTTCTTGATCAATCGCATCCGTGAAGAGTATGAGATCTGCGGCGATCCAGACGAAGCAATTGCCCAAGGGATGGAAAAAACCGGCGGCATTATTACCAATGCGGGTCTGATCATGATCTTAGTGTTTATGGGCTTTGCCTTCTCACGCATCATCGTGATCAAAGAATTTGGTTTTGGAATGGCTGTTGCAATCTTAATCGATGCGACAATTATCCGCTTGATGGTTGTACCAGCTCTGATGAAACTCTTTGGCAAAGCCAGCTGGTATTTCCCCAAATGGCTTGATATCCCGATTCTGCGCAAAGTTTTAAAAGAATAAGCCTTGGCGCTTTGTGCCTGCTGTGGACTGTGAAGATTATGGATCCTGACAGGCTAAGGAAATGGCAGAATAAGGCTTATTTAGTCTTTGCTCACAGCTCACAGCCCCCTGGGAACCTCTTCCTAACACAGCGCGTCATCTAAAGCTCCCCCTAAGTATAAAAAGGAGCTTTTTGTATGTTATCCGCGCAGATTGGGCGTGAGATCCGCAAGATCCACGCCTTTGGTTTTTTCTGGATGTTCCTGCCGATTATTCCGATCATTGTGCCCTACCAGCTCAGTCTGGGCATGAATATGCAGCAGGTCTTTTTTGTCCAGGTTTTTTTTGGTCTGGTCTGCGCGGCCTTTGAAGTCCCCTCTGGCTATCTCTGCGATCTGTGGGGCCGCAAAGGAACATTAATAATCGGCTCAGCGCTTTGGGCATTGGGCTTTGGCTACCTGTATTTTGTGCATGACTTTGTCGGCATGTTGATCTATGAAGCGATTTTGGGCGTAGCGGTCAGTTTAGTTTCAGGCTCAGATATTGCCATGCTTTATGACTGGCTCAAGCTCGACAACAGTACAGCCGCCACAGAGCGCGAGGCCTCAACTAAAATTCTCGCCAATCACCAAATGACCCAGGTGCTCTCTGAAGCGCTGGCTGGTCTGGTCTGCGGTGGTTTGGTGCTGCTGTCTTACAAACATGTGGCTTTAGCCCAGGCGATTGCAGGTTTATTGCCGATCACCATGGCGCTGTTTTTAAGTGAGCCCAGTTATGAAAAGCTCAGCCGTCATTCTCATTGGGAGAATCTGCGCTATGTCTGGCGGCATATCTTTTATGACGATCGTTTGCTTAGGCTGATTTTTATTAATCAGGTGATCTGGAGTCTGGCGACCTTTGTACTGGTCTGGCTGAATCAAAAGCTCTGGCAATTACACGGTGTGCCGCTGGCAATCTTTGGCCTGCTTTGGGCGATCACCAATATTCTGGTGGGTGTCACCGGTCAGCAAGCCAGCCGACTCGAAAAACGCTTTGGCTCAAAGGCCATGTTGCTGAGCCTGGCGCTTTTACCGATCTTTGGCTATGCCGCACTGGCGCTAAGCAGCGGCTGGTGGGTGGTGGTATTTGGGATGTTTTTTCCGATCAGTCGCGGGATTACCCAGATTATCCTCAAAGACGCTATCAATTGGCGTACCCCAGGTTCAATCCGGGCCACCGTGCTTTCGCTTAACAGCCTGATGTTCCGGCTCGGCTTTGCCTTGTTGGGTCCCCTGACAGGCTGGGTTACCGATCATTACGGGATGCGGCAGAGTTTATGGGTATTGGCCGTGATTTTTGGCCTCAGCTTTGTGCTCGCCCTGATGCCGCTGTTGCGTGAAGTTCGCCAGATCCGGCCGTAGCGTCAAGCCAGCTAAGGGGATACCCAAACATCCAGCGCTGCTCACGCTGAGCCATCGGTGGCACCAGCCACCTCATCATCCTGTCACGAAACCAAAGCGCGACAGGACCGAGCTGGCCTTTGCTGCTGGCACGGCGTTTAGCGCTTAGTGCAATGGCATCAACCCTTGATCGACGCTGTTTCTCAAAAGCTTTAAAAGCCTGATCAGCAGTCTGATCAACGGGTTGCTCCCGCAGACAAAAGGCCAGACACAGGGCGTCTTCTAAAGCCAGCGAAGCACCCTGACCAGAAGCGGTAAAGCATGGGCAGCATCTCCGATCAGCGCAACACGGCCTGAAGACCAGTTTTTTAGGCGGGGCAAAGTCAGGGTATTGGTACGCACTAACTCTGTACTATAGGCAATCAGCTCAGGGATCGGCTCAGCCCAATCCTGGCAAAACGCTAGTAAATCAGCTTTAAATAAGTCAGTTGTCTGGGCAGCCAGACTCTCACGATCCCAGGCTTTGTCAGCAGGCAAATTACACCATCACATATAGCGCAGTGGATCATGTTGATCCACTCGGCTATAGCCTATAAAACCTCGATCACCAAAGACCATATGACTGGTGCCATCAGCATCTAAAGAGCGTTTGAGCGTGCTAAAACCACCGATATTCAGCTGACCCGTAAACTCTGGGCCAGCGGCCTCAGCAAATAAACAGCGTCGGGTTAGAGAATGAATCCTGTCTGAGTCATTTTTTAAGCTCCTGATCCGTTGTTGGTTTGGGAAAATTAATTTAATTTGCTAAGATAATCATGTCAATAAGCTATTTTTCTTCAAATCGGAGCAGTGGTTATGCCTGCGGCAAAAAAACAAGCCCCCAGTCAGCGCGCTGACTTACTGGAAGCAGCCCAAAGCCTGGGCTCAGACTTTAGTAGCCAGACTATTTTTTTTCATGAAACCGTCTCAGCCAAACTGGGCTTAAATCCCACTGACAGCAAGTGTTTAGGTCTGATCAGCCATGCCAAAAGCCAGGTCACAGCCGGCTGGCTAGCTGAAGCCACCGGGCTGACAACGGGAGCAGTAACCGGGGTACTGGATCGCCTTGAAAAAGCAGGTTTGATTCAACGTCTGCGGGATCAACAAGATCGCCGCAAAGTCTATGTTCAGTTACATCCTGATAGCCAAGCTCGCTTTGGTCCTCTGTACCAGGGGCTGATTAACGCAGTACAGGAACTCTTATCCAGTTATTCTGAAACAGAACTGGAAACCATTGCAGACTTTATGACCCGTAGCACAACGATGTTGCGCGAGCAAAGTGACAGACTGCGCAAGCCCTAGAAGCCTTATCTCTCTTTGCTTGGCCCCTGAGCCGTGCTTTAATGTATAGACCCCAAACCCCTAAATAAGGAGCGCAGGTTTTATTACCTGTAAATAGCTATGTCAGTCCGCGTCCGTATCGCCCCCTCGCCCACGGGTAATCTTCATATCGGCACCACCCGCACGGCCCTGTTTAACTATCTTTTTGCCCGTCATGAAGGCGGCACCTTTGTGCTGCGCGTCGAGGACACGGATCGTGAACGCTCCAAATCTGAATACACCGAAAATATCCTGACAGGCCTTAAAGGCCTGGGTCTAAACTGGGACGAAGGTCCTGGTGCTGCTGAGCCCCATGGGCCTTATTTTCAGTCTGAGCGTCAGGATCTTTATCATGCCGCTCTGCAGGGCCTGTTAGATCAGGAAAAAATCTACCCCTGCTTCTGTACCCCTGAAGAACTTCAGGTTGAGCGCAGTGCCGCTGAAACAGCTGGCGTGACGTATGTCTATAGCCGCAAATGCCGCGAACTGGATGCTGATACCGTCAGTGCCCGGATTGCCAGCGGCGACAAAAAAGTCTACCGTCTTAAAGTTCGTGACGAAGAAGTTGTCTTTAATGACCTGATTCGCGGTGAAATCCGAATTGATGCCTCACTGATTGGCGATATTATTATCGCGCGCGGTGACTTTAATCCAATGTATAACTTTGCAGTTGTACTTGATGATATTCAGATGCAGATCAGTCATGTCCTGCGCGGCGAAGATCATATTTCCAATACCCCTAAACAAATCCTGATCTACGAAGCCCTCGGTGCTGAACTGCCCCGCTTTGGCCACTCAGCCATGATGCTGGCCCCCGACAGATCTAAACTGAGCAAGCGCCATGGCGCCACTTCTGTTCAGGATTATCTGGCGATGGGTTATCTGCCCGAAGCTCTGATCAACTATCTGGCCTTACTTGGCTGGTCACCACCGGATACTCAAGAAATCTTTTCACTAGACGAGTTGGTTCAGGCCTTTACGCTTGAGCGCGTCACCAAAGCCGGTGCCGTTTTTGATATTGAAAAGCTCAAATGGGTCAATACCCAGTGGATGCGTCGCTTAGGTCCAGAAGGTCTGTGGCCCCGGATTAAACCCCTGCTTGAAGCACAGGGTTTTGATCTCTCCCAGCAGCCTGAGAGCTGGTGGATTGAAACCGTCAGACTGGTGCTGGATAAACTGGTTGTGTTGCCTGACTATCTGCATCAATGTGATTTTCTGATGCAGGCTGCTTTAGTCGGTAAGCCTGAAGATATTCAAAAAGCCTATGCCCTGTCGTCAGCAGCGCCTGTGTTAGATGCTTTTAGCGCAGGTCTTGAAACGCTCGAAAACTGGGATCTGCCTAGTTTACAAGCTGAATTTGAGCAGCTCAAAACCGCGCTGCCCTATAAAGTCAAAGACATTATGTGGCCTGTCAGAGCAGCCATTACCGGTCGTGTGGCCGGGGCTGACCTGATGCAGAGTATTGTCCTGCTCGGCCGTGAACGCAGTCTGAATCGTCTGAATCAAGCCTTAGACCAGCTAAAAGTTCAGGCCCAGACTCAGGAATAAACTCAGAGCCCGTCTTAGCAACCTCACCCGGATCAACCCAGGAACCACCTAGGAGCCCAAAAGATGTTCGAATATCTCGTCAAACGTATGCTGCAAATCCCGCTGACTTTGCTTGGAGTATTCACCATTACCTTTGCTTTGCTCTATATTGTCCCGGGTGATCCGGTTTCGACCATTATGGGTGAAAAAACCGATGCAGAAACCCGTGCCGCAATTGAAGAAAAGCTCAATCTGAATAAGCCCAAAATTGTTCAATACGGTCTGTATCTTGGCCAGGTCGCCCAGGGTAATCTGGGTGAAAGTTTTATTACCAAGCGCAGCGTCAATGAGTCGATTATGGATGCTTTTCCGCATACCCTCGCATTGGCGCTGATGTCCGTTGTCATTATGACCCTGATTGGAATTCCGATTGGAATTTTATCCGCGATCAAGCAGCGCAGCTTATTAGATCGCATCGTAATGATCGGCGCGATAGGGGGCGTTTCGGCCCCTGGCTTCTGGGTCGGGATGATTGTGCTCTATGTGTTTATCTTTCAGCTCAGACTCTTCCCCATGAATCCACTTGAGACAATTTCAATGGGCATTGGGCCCTATCTGGGTTATCTGCTGTTGCCAGCCATGGTACTGGGTGTACGCGGGATTGCAATTGTTGCCCGTCTGACCCGCTCAACCCTGCTAGAAGTTGTGCGCCAGGATTATATCCGCATGGCACGTGCCAAAGGTGTCGCAGAGCGGGTGGTGATTCTTAAACACGCTCTGCGCAATGCTTTAATCCCGGTTATCACCTACGTTGGTATGGATCTGGCTTTTCTAATGGGTGGCGCGGTTGTCACCGAAACCGTCTTTTCCTGGCCTGGTCTGGGCCGCCTGGCGGTTCAGGCTCTGCGTCAAAAAGATATTCCGGTTGTACTGGGGACGGTATTGTTTACCGCTACCTTAATTGTTGTCGCCAACCTGCTGACTGACGTGTCTTACGCAGCCGTAGATCCACGCGTCAAGCTGAACAAAAGCTAGTGGCGGGTCGCTAGTGGCTCAAAGACTTGCTTTGCTTGGCCTGCCCGAGGATCAGCTTAAGGCTCTCAATGCTGCTGATATCACCACGATCCAGCAGCTTCGCGACTGCCAATATGCTGATCTCAAAACCGCTGGTCTAGACAAAGCAATTGCTAGGGATGTTTTTTACACTCTCGAAGTCTGGCTGGAACAGCGCTTTCGTGGTGAAGTCCTGCTGCCTTATCTGCCGGATCCCTGTCATTATGTTGAGTGCGCTTATTTAGACCTCAAGCGTGATGTGCTTGTCAGCCTGGAAGCTCATGGCTTTCAATATCTTTATCAGCTTGCCTTAAGCCGACGCCGTGCGCTAAGCGCAAAAATCGGTGAAGCGTCTCTGCCTTTGTTGAGCCAGGCCCTTTCTGCTTTTTTAGAAAGTTATCGCCAGGGTGAAATTGAACTGCAAATCGAGGAGATTTAACCATGACTGAACACAATCAACCGCCCCAGAATCCAAAAATCGAACCCCGCAAAAAAACGGAAGAAGAAAAACAAAAAGAAAAAGACGCCATGATTAATCTCTGGATGGGTGGTGTCGCTCAGGATCAAGAAAAGAAAGACGGCAAGTAAAGCGCTTTCTTTAACATCCCTCACTTCAAGGGCTGCTGATTGGCAGCCCTTTTAACGTTTGATTTTTAAGCTGGTGTTGTAATCTATTTGAACAAACAAATTAGCCTCAACAGACCCGGCAGCTTCCACAGCAAGAAGCCAAACCGATCGATCAATTTGGCTTGAGCATTATTCCAGGTGTAAATGTTGTTTCGCCTTTTTTAGGCCTTCAGGCTTCTTATCGGCCACCGCTGTTTGAAGACAAATTTCGAATTGTTGCCCAATATGATTTTTATAATTCAGGCTGGTATCCGGGCTACGATCCGCAATATGCCCTATTGGGTCTGCGCTATGATTTCTTTGAACCCACCCAGACCGTTCGTCCTTATGCACAATGGCTAATAGGAGCCACCCTGCTGGTTCCCCAGGCTCCCAATACAGCTATCAATGTTGGACTGGCCAGCGAACTGGCAGTCGGCGTAGAGGCTCAACTGATTGGCCCACTTTGGGGCTTTGCTCAAATCGGCGCATTTTATCCGATTTTACTTCGCAGTGTCTTGGGTCTGCGGCTTGCTTTCTAAAGCTAAATCTAGACTTTTTCTTCGCCGTATTTGCGCGTAATGCGCTGAAAATAAGTCTTAACGGTTGATAAGCTGACGCCGAGTTGATCTGCGATTTCCTGTTTAGAGCAACCAGCTTGATCCAGGCTGACAATCTGGCGTTCACGGGGTGAAAGCTCCTGCCAGGAGATTTTATTCCGGCTACTGTCCTCATCAAATTTACCGGTCTTTGTAAACTGCTGTTTAAACAAAGACTGAATGACTTCCGGTGGAAAACAAGGCTCATTGCGGTACACTTTTTCGATTCCGCGAATCAACTCACGTAGATTGCCTTTAAGAATGTAGCCCCGCACACCCGATTTTACAATACTGGCCA
>CAJYHH010000202.1 GCA_913773825.1 Candidatus Sericytochromatia bacterium
AACCAAGTCAGGGTAACCAGCATCTAAGGCTATCTGGGCAGCTGTTTGATACTCTTCAAAATTAGCTTGTTCAAGTACACCAGCCCCATACATCGGAATCAACCAGCCGCCGATATGGCAAAGCAGGCCAATGCTGCTGCCAATCAGCCACAGCAGCCGTTCACGCCCTGGGTCAGGGCTGGCATTAAAGCGCGTCAGCATGTTGCCGATATCTGCGCGATGAAGCCACTCATCTGCTTCAATTGCTTTGATGTCTGCTCGTTCGCGGCGTGCCCACCAGGATGCTGCATGGCCCTGATAAGCTCTGGCTGCCGCCAGTTCGCCGGCGTGGGCCCGCTGTAACAGCAGAATCAGTTTTTGACGGGCTCTAAGTTGAGATTCACTAAAAGACAGATCTAAAGGCAGGATAGCGGGAGTGTTAACCAGGGTGCTCATGATGATGCTCCTCTGTCGATCCTGCCTTTATTATACCGGCTTGAGTCTCGTGATCTGGATTGAGCGAGATCAAGGATTTTGTCTATTTTCTGGTTTTCGCGTTTGAGGAGGGTTGAGGAGGATTGATTAAGGCTTGCAGGGTTTGGGCTGAGTCGGGCTGCCAGGGTGAGAGGGTGGGTTAAAGTCAGGTGGCAGAGCGGCCTGAGAAGAAAAACTCCGGCAGCCGCAGGGTTTGGGGGCAACTGCTCCGGGCGGTAAAGCAGCCTGAGTCTGCAGGCCATTGCAGGGTTTGGGACTGATTGCGTCAGGAGGCAAAAAAGCTTGGCTCACGAGCTGTGCTGAAGAAGACAGGCTGGGAGCACCGCAGGCGCTAAAAGCAAATAAGCTGATTAAAACCAGGGAAAGTTTGGACAGAGATTGAAACATGAGCTGAATCCTCTATTCGAAGCGGTATGGAGCGGGCTCTGCTTAAGATTACCTAGCGTTGCCCTTAACTTGAATTCAGCTTAACTTTTTAGGCCTGACTAACGCTGTCAGATTCAGACGGGCTTTTGTTCAATTTAGACTTTTTTAGCTGGCCAGGCGTCAGGCCATAACGTTTGCGAAAGACCTGAATAAAATGCGAAAGGCTTTCAAAGCCTGTGTTTAAAGCAATTTGAGTCATGTTCTGCTGGCTCATTAAGACTTGTTGATAAGCGCGTTCTAAGCGTTTTTCCTGTAAATAATGGGCAGGCGGCTGGCCAAAATGGCGCTTAAAGCTCTGTTTAAAAGCCGTTGGGCTCTGATGCAGGCTGGCGGCCATTTGTTCGATTGTGACGGGTTCAGTAATCCACTGTTCTAAAAAAGCTTGATAAGCGGTACGTCCGCTCACGGCAGCATGGCCAATCACGCTGAGAATCTCTGTGGCTTCACCGCTTTCAAATAGATTCAGCAAGAGTTCTTCCATTTTTAAACGAATCAGCGCTTCATGGCGTGGG
>CAJYHH010000203.1 GCA_913773825.1 Candidatus Sericytochromatia bacterium
GCTCAAGAGTATGATGCATCGGTTTTTACACCATTTTTCAATCGCTTGTATGGAATCCATATGGGCTCAAGGACCGCTTGGCATATACTGATGCCATGTCACAAGAACCTAATTATGCCAATCAGCGTCTTGAACGCTATTTAACGGTTTCAATCCGTCGTTTGGAACGTCTCAGTAAACGGCTTGATGCCTCTAGCCAGCGCTTTAGCTGGTGGCGGATTAGTGTGTTTGTGGTTTTTTTGATTTTGTTTTTGCTCTTGAGTGAATTTGGACTTTGGTTGCAGGCTTTTGTGACTTTAGCTCTGGGGACCCTTGTTTTTTCAGGTCTTGTCAAACTTCATCAGCGCGTTCGGCGTGTGCAAAGACGCACAGCCCAGGCACTTGAACTCAAAAATCAGCATCGTGCCCGACGAGAACTTAACTGGAATCAGATTCCAGTTGTGGCTCTGGTTGAGCCCGTTGCCGGCCACCCTTTTGAAATCGATTTAGATATTACGGGGCCACATTCTCTATTTCGTCTGCTTAACACCTGTCTGAGCGTTGAAGGGGCAGATCGGCTTAAGGCTTGGTTACTGACACTCGAGCCAGAACTGGGCGCGATTAACAAGCGTCAGGCTGTTGTGAGTGAGCTTAGAGGGCAGATTACTCTCCGTGAAGGTCTACAACTTGCGTTGGCTGAAAGTGCTGCTCAGTACCGGCATGTGATTGATGTGCGCCGTCCCTGGCGGAGTGCTGAAGTTTTAGATCTTCTGCAAGCTTTACCTGATCGCAATCTGGGCCGCAGTTTAGGTCTGTTATCTGCTATGGCTTTGGTTAACCTGCTGTTCTATAGCTTGTTTAGCTTTGGTTGGGCGCCTAACTGGACCTGGCAGCTGTCGCTGACGGTTTATATTCTGACGTTTTGGAGTCAGCGCAATCGTATTCAGCAATTGTTTAAAGAAGCGCATGGCCTGCAATATGGGCTTGTCAGGCTTGAGGAAATCTTTACCTGGCTGGAACGTCTGGCACCCAGCCGAGGTCCTGCTCTGTCTGATCTGCTGATTTCTTTTACGGCTTCTGATCGACCTTCAACTTTATTGCGCCGTTTGGGCAGAGTGGTGGGCGCTGCAAGTCTTCAGGGCAATCCACTGGTCTGGTTTTTATTTAATTTAGTCGGTCCTTGGGATTTTTACTTTGCCTGGCGCTTAGAAAAATTAAAGCCAGATCTGCGCCATAAACTGCCTGAATGGTTAGAATCACTTTGGGAACTTGAGGCGCTTAGCGCTTTGGCCCATTATGCCTGGCTACACCCTCAGGCTCCATTTCCTGTTAGCCTCGCTGAAGGGATTCAGGTGCGTGAATTAGGACATCCTTTAATTCCCAATCAAGTTAAAGTCCGCAATGACTTTACACTTTCAGCCACAGGTGACGGATTTTTGATTACGGGTTCAAATATGGCCGGTAAAAGCACGTTTTTAAAAAGTCTGGGCTTAAATTTAATTTTGGCTCAGGCTGGGACGGTTGTGGATGCTGCTGCTTTTGCAGCAGGGCCAGTGCGTTTATTTACCTGCATTCGCGTCAGTGATTCCGTTACAGACGGCCTTTCGTATTTTTATACAGAAGTCAGGCGACTTAAAGCCTTACTTGATGCACTTGAACTAGAACATCCCATACCGGTGTTTTATCTGGTGGATGAAATTTTTAAAGGCACGAATAATCGTGAACGTTTAATTGGCAGTCGATCGTATATTCAGGCTTTAACGGGGCGTGGCGGTTTAGGCGGCATTTCGACCCATGACCTGGAGCTGGTCAGTCTGGCCGATGACAATCCTCATCTGCATAATTATCACTTCCGTGAAACCGTCAGCGACGGGCGTATGCATTTTGATTTTTTGCTGCGTGAAGGGCCTTGCCCAACTACAAATGCGCTGCGCATTATGGCTTTAGAGGGTTTGCCGATTGATTTTCCCAGTGATCGGCAAATAGACACAGTT
>CAJYHH010000204.1 GCA_913773825.1 Candidatus Sericytochromatia bacterium
GCCAGTAGCGGATAGCTACTTGCAAAAAAGATTTAAAGGCCGGAACTCTCATCAGATTGTTCCGGCCTTTTTACAGCTTAAAATGTTGAGCAACGAGCCACTATACCCGCTACTGGCCCCCTAAACCGTCCAGTCTTGTTGTTCCCGGCGGCGAGCCTCAATAACAGCCTGCTCATCCTGGGCAGCAGGGCGTTCATTGGCTTTGCTAGTCTTGCTGACTTTAGGCGGAGACTCTGGTTCAGGCTGAGTATTGATCTGGTTGAGTAAATCCTTAACAGGGGTAATCATCACCTCGCGCATCGGGTCTTTTTTGCGACCTTGATCAATTTCTTCGATAATATCATTAAGCGGGCGCAGGGCCTTAGAGCGGGCGCTGTCGTTACCGACCGGAACCGAGGCTCCCGCTTCACGCTGCAGCTTATAGACCGCCAGCATGCCTTCCATTACCTGAGATAAAAAGCGAAGCTCAGAGTCTGGTAAACGATCAATAATTCGTTTCATCTGTCCACGTGTTAGCATCTTAAACCTCCCGGGCTGCGCGCAGCCCCATCCAACAGATAAGCAGCGCAAGTATTGCACCACCACCCAGAATGGCCCAGGCACGGGCCTCAGGCTCAGGACCTGGCGGAGCCGGCACCTTTAGCGCGTCTTCATAACTTTTGGCTTTTAGACGCTGGAGCTCAAGTGCCAGGCTTGTCTGACCTTGGGCCATCGCCCAGCGATGATTCAGGGCAAACACTGGTTTAAACAAAGGGGCAAATTGCTTCAGCAAGGGTTTATGGACCATTACTTCCCATTCGTAGCTGATATTGACATAGTCACCGTCCTGAGCCAGCATCCAGGTACCGCGACCTTCCAGATCTCCACTGGCCCTCAGGCTCAGCTGTTCGTTAGGTAGCACTTCTGTTACTTCTAAGACCCAGTTCAGGGTATAGGGTAGCCAGCCTTTGGTTTTTAAGGCGAGTTGACGGCCAATCCCGTTGCGCTCACCCCGTTGCAGCTCTTCAACCGCCAGGTAGACCGAAGGCCACCACAGAGGAAGGCGTTCAGGCTGTTTGAGAAGGGTAAACACTTCTTCAAGCAGACCTTTAACGCGCCAATGACTGACAAAAAAATAGCTATCGGCAATTCGGGGGGTTCTGCGCTCGGTTTCCTGCATCAACGGCCGTCCTGTTCTGTGAGAGTTCTAGCTCGTGTAGCTATTTTAACTCACTTGGCTGACAGTCGCTCCAGCGGGCTGAGTCAGACGATCAGGAGGCTGTAAGGGCAGATAAAGACTAAATACTGTACCTTCACCCAGGCGACTTGAGACCTCAAGTCGGCCATCGAGTTTTTCAGCTAAACCTTTGGCAATCGTTAAGCCCAGACCCGTTCCCATGTATTTGCGCGAATAAGAACTATCCACCTGATAAAACATGTCAAAGATGTGCTCAAGATGTTCTTCACGGATTCCAATACCCGAGTCACGTATGCGAAAACAGGCTTCTTGATCCACAACTTCAAACTCAATCCGAATCAGGCCCTGATGAGTAAACTTACAGGCATTACTCAGTAGATTAAACAGAATCTGGCGAATGCGATGGGCGTCTGACACCAGCTCATGCTCAGACGGTTTAACGTCTACTTCCAGGCGATTATTACTTTTAGCAGCCAGTGGCTCAACCGTATGCGCCACTGATTTGAGCAGGGCTTCAGCTGAAAAAGGTGCTGGCAGAATTTCCATTTTATTGGCTTCGAGTTTAGAAAAATCCAGAACTTCGTTAATTAGGGCTAATAAATGACTGGCAGAAGAACGCACATGTTCTAAATCAGCATGCTGCTGAATATCATCACGACGCTGATCAGCAATATCTTCTAACATCAGCTCGCTATAACCAATAATCGCGTTTAAGGGCGTACGCAACTCATGTGACATAGTTGCCAGAAAAATACTTTTAGAACGGTTGGCGACTTCTGCTTCCTGAGTACGCTGAATCAGCTCGCGGGTGCGTTCAGCAACACGTTGTTCCAGATCGGCATTCAGCGCGCGGATTTCTTCTTCGCGGGCTCGACGCTGCTTGACTTCAGCTTCAAGTTCAGCGTTAACGGCCCGCAATTGAGACGGACTGGGCAGACTCAGTAAACGCGGAATCAAAGGCCAGAGCACCACAGCTGTTGCAACTGACAAAATTCCTGTAATAATCCTGATGATCGAATCCAGCCAATAATAAGGCCGCCAGATCACCAGAATATCTAAAAAGTGAGTGGTGCCGCAGGCTAGAATAAACAGGGCAAACATAATAAACAGGCCTTTGACCTGCAGATCTTTCAGATCTGTTCGCCTTGAAACAAAAAACCATAAGGCAATTGGAATTGAATAATAAGTCAGCCCGATCAGACTATTGGCCACAACCTGAATCCAAAGAATTGCCGGCTCCCAGAGATAACAATGTCCATGCGGCATAAAAGCCGGATTGCTAAAAGGATCCACCCCCAGTGGCATCTAAACAACCCTACCCAGGGGCCTTGGCATCAGAGCAGGCTCAGGGCTTTCCAGGCCTTTCTCCAGCCGGAGAAAGGTTGAGATATTTTTCTATTGTTCGAGTCAGCAGCTGAAAATCAATCGGCTTGGTGATGTAATCATCACAACCAGCCTGCAGCGCGCGCTCCCGATCACCGGGCATCGCATGGGCCGTCACTGCAATAATCGGAATCGGCTGGGTCTGGGGATTGGCTTTAAGCGTAGCCGCAAGCGTCCAGCCGTCCATGCCAGGCAGACTTAAATCCATCAGGATCATGTCAGGACGAAACTGTTCAAGCAGAGGGGTCACCTGATTGCCATCACGTTCATCAACCACATTGTAGCCACGCTTTTCAAGCCGTCGCCGCAACATTTCAGTGTTGAGCTCGTTGTCTTCGACAATCAAGATGGTATGCGCCATCTTTTCAGCAGTCATACAGGCCTCTGTTTCCTCTCGTTTCCGTCGGGCAGGGTGAGCCCAAAGGCATCTACTTAAAAGCAAATTAACGTTTGTGAACTTTTACTATCTTACTGCAAATAGCCCAACTTTTCCACCAGACCTTTAGGCGGTTCCTCAGTTAACCGATCAGGACAGAAACCTGAATTTCTGTTATTCTGACGCAGAAAACAGCTCCAGCAAAAGTTTAGGAGAATCCCCCAGCATGCAGCGCTGCCCTCAATGTCAAGAACCGCTGAGTCCCGCCCCCGGCGGCCGTCGCCGGTCTTGTGGGCTCTGTGGCTGGGTCGAACAAGTCACGGTTGATGAACCTTTGGCAGTTAAAGCCCAGGAAATTGCCAGCCAACAGCCCCTTGAGACTGAAACTTTCTGGCGTTACGCGATTCCGATTTTAGCTCTGTTCGCTGTGCTATTATTGGGCCTTAACAGCTTGTTTAGCGCTTATTTCAGGCCCCACAATGACCCTTCAGCCAGTCCGGCTGAAAGCCCCGTTGAAAGCTATCTGCCCAGCAGCTCACCTGATCTGACTACCGTCAGTCCCAGCCCTGAACAAAGTCTAGGGCAAAGTCTGGGACAAAGCCCGGCTGCGACAAGCCCAAGCCCTGATCCAAACAGTCTTGCAGCACCCGCAGCGTCTGTTACGCCAACACCGGCTGAATCACTATCAGCATCACCCTCAAGTTCAGCCACAAGTTCAGCATCATCAAGCTCATTGAGCTCATTGAGCTCATCAGCCAGTCCATCTGCTTTTGCTGCCGAAAGCCCAAGCCCATCCCCCTCCGTGCGAGTAACGCTTCCACCTAATCAACCTGATGGCGTTCCTAGCCAACTGCCCGCAGGTATGTTAATTACCCCGCCCCCCGTCTCAAGCGCTTCACCTTAAATTTTGTGCTTAAGTTGCACTTAATTTTTGCGCGATTTGGTGAAAGCCTAAAAGCCCTGTACAATGGACGCGATTATCTTAAAGGAGCCCAGAACCATGAGCAATTTTAATGAAAATGCCGTTAAAGCCCGTTACGGCAAAACTCCCTCTTCTGAAGAACAGGCACTTGGTTATCTCAAAGCTTTAAAAGTTATCATTGGGGCTGATGGCGTGGTCGATCCGGCCGAACTCAATGCTTTACGTAAAGGCATGAAGCGTCTGGGGGCTTCAGCAGATCTGACTCAGGCGATTGAAGACTTTGATGTCCAGGGTGTGAGCCTGGAGTCTGTTCTGCCCAATCTGACCCCAGGTGGTAAACGCGCCCGTTTGCTGATTCGCGATGCTATTGAACTGGCCAGCGCAGATGGTACCTATGCCCAGGAAGAAAAAGATGCAGTAAAGCGCGCAGCAAGTCTACTGGGTGTTGAAGATGACACCGTACGTTCTCTGCAGTCTTTAGTTGAGCTGGAGCACGCTGTTAAGCGCTTGCGTAAGGCTTTACTCTAAGGCTGTTGCTTTAGATTTTCCATGACGGCATCTTATCGTCTAAAGCTGACGCCGCGCCAGTTGCGTCTGTTAAGTGCCGTTCAGCGCAGCCCAGCGCTTAAACAACAGCTGATTGCCGCAACGCAGGTTTATCGACCCGGTACCCATCTGCGCTGCGGCAAGCGCTTTTTTGAGGTTAAAAAAGCTGTCGGAGCGGGGCTGGTGGGCTGTGTTTATCTGGTCACCGAAGTCAACAGTGGTCAAAGCTGGGCGCTTAAACAAGCCCGCAACGACTTTGCCTTTTTTCGCGAAGCCTTAAGGCTTGAAGCCCTGGTTGCCAGCTGTGTTGGTCAAAATCCTGATGCCGCGCTGCAAAGTGTCCCCGTATTAGACCTAAGCGGCCATCATCTGTTTAAAGCTTTTTGCCCCCAGCCAACCCTCCAGAGCATCTTACACAGCGGCCATCCAGATTCCCGTCAGCGAGATACGCTGGAAGCAGCGCTTAAACAAGCAGCTGGTTACTGGCACAAACACGGATTTTTGCTGGATCTCTCGCCTAAAAATCTTTGTTGGAACAATACAGCCTGGCTGCTGCTCGATAGCGGCCCCAAAATGCATCGCAGTCCATTTGAAGAAGTGCTTGAGCAAGGTCGCTGGACGGACTATATGCAATATGTGGAAGGCAAATTACATTCAGCCCGTTCAGAGCCATCTGTCTTGGCAATTAAACCTGATGCTCAGGCTGCCCCCTCTAGACAGCTGGCCTTTGTTCGCGACTGGTGGGGCTGGTTCCCCGAAGATCCCAGCCCTGAGCCCGATTTTTTCTTTGTGGACATTGATGATAGTCTGCCTGAAGACGAACTGCTGTTTCTGGCAGAACAGATTTCTGACTCAGGTACTTATCAATTTCAAGCCACAGACCATCCCTGGAGTACTCACCCGCTGATTCAGCAGCTTGCGATAGGCCAATGGCGACAACAATTTCCGACTTACCCACTGTTTAATCTGCCCAATCAAACAATAGATTTGCCTTTAAACGCTGATAGTGAGCCTCTCAGCTGGAATCAATTTGTCACGGGTCTAACCCCCAGCGGCTTAGGCTATGCTCTACAGCAAATCACCCCGTCAGAATCGCTTCCCCTGCCCCGTCTGACTGTCAGGCCTTATGCTCACTGGCGGGACCTGCTTACCCCCGGCAATCAACATCGCGCAGTGGATATCTATTGCCAGGAACCGCTTGAAGATCCAGACTCACTTGATGCTTTGCCCTCAGGGCTGACTGAAACACGTCTCAATCTGCCAGGCCTGCCGCCTGAGTTACATGCTGAACTCAGCCTGATTGGCCCAGGCCCTGAACAGAGCCCAATACTTTCACAGCGCGCTATTTTACTGATTCCGGGCTTTCGGGCTTCACGTCGGGCTTGTTACGCTTTGATCGAAACACTCTGGCGCAGTGGGCTTAAAACTCAATTTTTAATTGCCCATCTTGGCGTCCGCAATCACCAAAATCAGTTATTAGTGAGCGGCGGGCGCTGGGAATCTATTTTGCTCTGGAACAGCTTAGAATACGCACTTAACTGTCTGGATATCCGCCAGGTTGATTTAGTAGCGGCTTCTCACGGTGCATTAGGAGCATGGCTTTTAGCCTGCCTACATCCAGCTGTTGATCGCTTAGTTTTAGATTCACCCGTGATTCGCCCAATGCATTTTTTGGCTCATCTGGCTTTAGCGCGCAATGAAAACATTGATGAGCTTCAAGTTGAGCTGCGCCAAAAAGGTCTGCCCTGGCGCCCTTATGAGGTTTTTACCCAAGCCCCTCAACAACTTAAGATTCTGACCCTTAAAGCTGAACAAGATACCTTTGCTAATCTTTGTGGTAGTTTACCTGTGGGCCGCACAGTGGTTTACCAGGGTCGCCATGCCGCCACGCTACGCCACGATAGCCGCCGTCTCGGCCTGCCTCAGAGCTGT
Organism: Candidatus Sericytochromatia bacterium; assembly: GCA_913773825.1. GTDB lineage: Bacteria > Cyanobacteriota > Sericytochromatia > UBA7694 > UBA7694 > CAJYHH01. The sequence goes on from CAJYHH010000204.1 coordinate 6,337, forward strand.
GTAGATGCCCTGTTAGAGTTTTTAGGTACAGAGCCCCTCAAACCCGTTAAGGTAAGTGTTTAGCTAAACACCTTCCAGAGCAGATGCCCACAAATCAGAAAATTTATAAGCTGGCCCAAAAGATACAGGCGATTGCGCAAAGGCTGACGGGGCTGCAAATAACAGAGAGTATGCCCAATTCGCGATAAAACAAATAAACCCGCATAAACAGCCAAAGGTCTAACAGACCCCTGGAGCTGAATATAGCCCAGCATCAGAAAGAGAAAAATCGGAATGTTTTCAAGATCATTACGTAGAGTGTTCTGGGCTCGTTCTACAATCGGCAATTCTGCAAGAGCAGGCGCTGTCTGGCCAAAGAAAGCAGCGTCTTCGGGCCTGACAAAACTGCGATTTTTAAGGCGATAATAGCCCTGCACACCGGCTACTGCAAACATTTTCAAAAACAGCACAACGGTTGTCAGGGCATAGATTTTCCAGAGCATGTTGCAGGCTCCTGTCAGAGATGCCGTTATTGTGGCAGTTCTGACAGGCCTAAACCTTGATCTGGATCGGCTTAAAACGCTTTTCTGTTTAATAACCTAATTAGTCTTCAGCCAGCACCAACACTTTATCTTCAGCTGTAAAGCTGATTTGTTTGGATTTAACCGGGTTGATAAACACGCCGTAACTCTGACCGGGATTATTTTCAAACTGTTTGAGTTTATAGCCCAAAGCCAGCTCACCACGCCGTGAAGCGGACTCTAAAACCGTGTAAAAGTTCAGGTCTTGATTGAGCTGAACATAGTCAACGGCGGGCTTGAGATAAATTTCCATACCTTCAGCTCGCAGCAGATCTTCAAAAACTTGGTTTAGAGCTTTGTTTTCAGCAATCTGAGAGAGCATCAGGCTAATAAATTTATCGCTGATAATAAAGTCATTAACCTGTGCAATCTGGGCCAGTTCCCGATTGCGGGCATCCAGCATTTCACTTACAATCGAAAAATTCTGACCCTTTCGGCTGGCCATGTCACGTAGATGCAGCAGGGTCAGCAGGGTTTTTGCATCTGCCTGCTGGGCATCTAAGCTATCTGAATAGCCCATCGTCATGATGTAATCATAATCAGGAATATTCAGATCTTCGAGCAGGTCTCGATCCGTTGTATCTGCCAGGACAAATTCACACTTAATCGCTTCAAGCTCAGTACTTAAAGCCGTAATTTCAGCTTCTGCTTCAGGAATATCTGCCACCACTGTAATTTTAGAACCCGGCGCCACATAGCCGCCTAACTCACGAATCACGGTGATGACGTTCTGGTTCCAGCCTAAAATCAGTGTTTTTTCAGAGACTTTCTGGCGGACATCAGGCTGGCTAATGGCCGCATCACTGATCTGAAAATCACGCTTATTCGATAACACAATTGTATCGTCGTCTTCTGAGACCGCAATGAGCTGATCACCCGCTTGAATCAGGGTGTCACCCGGCGGATTTAGCCAGACCTGACCATCAGGCTTAATTAATCCCATCAGCACAGATGTTTCATAGGCAAAGCAGGCTTCTTTAAAGCTTTTGCCTTGCAAAGACGGTTCGTGTTTAAAATAAATTTCATCCCCGCCAAAGTCTAACAATTCCTGATACACAATCGACAACCCTGCCTGGCGACAGGTCTGAACGGCTAAACGCGAGATAAAATTGTCAGCCAGCACAATTTCAACTTCTTGGCCGCCAACCATTTTGGCAACTGACAGATTTCGCGGCTGCTTAATAGAGGCCACAATGTGATAAGGCGTTTTGCGCCGTTCAGGATTATTGGTAATCGCCAGAATAGTCTTGATCACATCAGAATCCGGATCATTGCTGTCTTCAGGCGTTAGCACAATAATGGCACGCGAAGCATGAGGATTGACAATTTCAAGCGCCGTTAAATCCAGCGGATCCCCACTTCGACAGACAATTCTCAGTTTTTTGAGGTCTCCGCCTTTTAAGCGAATTTCGTCTTCCATCTCCACTTTGTCTTTGTCAGCCAAAATCGCCACACAGGCACCGGGTTTGTTTTCATTGGCAATTGCCAGTTCAGATAAAATCAAAAACACTTGATTAGACCAGCCCAAAATCACCGTATGATCTGTTTCAACTACAAAAGAGCGGCCTTTACGCAGTTCTTCAAGTTTGTTTTCAAGTCCGCTGGTCAAAATCCCAATCAACATACTGACAACAAAAATGCCAGCAAAGGTTGTCAGGAGCATAAAAAACAAAAATCCCGGTGAGCCATTATCACCCGCTACGGTGCCAGCATCCATTGAATGCATCAGGTTCATCCAGACAATCTGACCAAAACTCAGTGCATGTTCGTCCTGCGGCGGCACAATCCCCAGAACAAACACCACAAGTGAAACAACGGCAATCACAAACAAGGTGATTAGGAACAAGCCTCCAATCAAGGCGATTGTTCCTTTTGCCATAATATTGTCAAAGCGGTAGCGTAAGCGGTCAAAGGCCGTAATCTGCCTCATAATCTATCCCCTTCGTGATCGACAGGCCTGATACGGCCTCTGACTTATTTGTCAAAATAGCTTGATGCTGAAATTGTACACTGAAAGCATCAGCTCTCTAAAAGGCCCGGAGCTTGGAGCGCTAGCAAGCGTGAGGTACACTAGATAACAGTCAGTGAGCCTAAAGCAAAGAGCAAAAGACCATGCCGATTGAAATGGCCGGTAATACAGATATCGGCCTCAAGCGAGACAATAACGAAGACAGCTTTCTTGTTCTGTCTCCTCCTCTACTGAGCAAATTGCCCGTAGAAGCTGTTCTGCTGGCAGCTGACGGTATGGGTGGGCATCAACGTGGCGAAGTTGCCAGCGGTAATGTCCGTGATGTCTTTGAAGCTGTTTTTGCTGAACAATACGCTGAATTTCTTGAGACCTATCAAGTCAGCTCACTTGAAAATCTGCTCGAAACCCTGTTTACCGAAATTCACGCCAACCTGCGTGAGATGTCGTTAGAGCAAGCTGGCGATGAAAGCAAACG
>CAJYHH010000205.1 GCA_913773825.1 Candidatus Sericytochromatia bacterium
CTATTCTCTGGCTGATCTTGAGCGAGAAGGTCAGACCGGTTGGGAGGGTGTGCGCAATTATCAGGCTCGCAACCTGATGCGGGATGAAATGAGCATCGGCGATCTGGTGCTGTTTTATCACTCCAGCACGGAGATTCCGGGGGTTGCGGGTTTAGCTAAAGTGCTTAAAACCGGTGTCGCAGACCCCAGTCAGTTTAATCCTGATAGTGATTATTTTGACGCGAAGTCGACGCCGCAACAGCCACGCTGGATCATGGTTGAAATTGCTTTTGTTGAGAACTTTAAACAATATGTCAGTCTCAGTGAGTTACGCCAGGATCCGGCTTTTGAAGGAATGGCGCTGCTGGCAAAGGGCTCGCGTCTGTCAGTCCAGCCCGTTAGTCAAACTCATTTTGAGCGTATTTGCCAGCTGGGGCAAAGCCAGCATCTTATTTTTTCGGAGGCCACATGACCGACCTGCAGCAGCTCTACATCGAACTTCTGGCGCATGAAAGCGAGTCCGTTCGCGAAGAAGCGGTTAAGGCCCTACTTGAAATGATGGATACCGAAGTGGTCGATGCTTTGCTTGAGATTGTGACTCAATCAGAGCACTCCGGCCAGCTTGAGGCGATTTGGCTACTGGGTAAATCAGAAGAAACCCAGGTGAGCGAAGTTCTGCTGCAGCTTTTTCAGAGCCCTGATGCTCAGGTGCGTGAAGTGGTGGCGGGAGCCTTTGCCGAAATTGGTGATGTGCGTGCTTTACAGCCTTTAATTGATGCTCTCAACGATGAAAGTGCAAATGTTAAAGACGCTGCGGCGATTGCCTTAGGTGAACTGCGTGACTCACGCGCGATTAAACCCCTAATAGCCAAATTACAAGAAACACAGGTTCAGCAGGTTGCGGCCTGGGCTTTGGCGATGATTGGGGATCGCAGTGCGGTAGCGCCATTAACCGAAGCGATGTTAACCGATATTGACCCTGCCATGCGCGGTATGGCTGCCCGTTCATTGGGTAAACTGGGCTTGCCAGATGCTGATACGGCGGTTGTCGCGGGCCTTGACGATACAGACGAGTCTGTTTTAATCGAAGTGATTCGTGTCTTGGGCGAGCGTCGCAATCTTGCGTCAGTGGAACGCCTGGATCAGATGTTTGAATCGACCACGCTTGATCGGGTTAAACTGGCCTGTGCTGTGGCTTTGGCTCGCTGTGGCAAAGGTGAAAGCCATTTTGATTATCTGCTGAATACGCTGCAAAATGACCCTGACTGGGGGGCGCGTTTAAGTGCCATTATGGGCATGCGCGAAATGGACTATGAAATGGTAGAAGAGCCCCTGCGCAAAGGGCTGGATGATACCCACTGGCTGGTCCAAAAAAGTGCTGCCCGCTCACTATTGCGCTTGCAGGACGAAGAGCTCTACGCCAGTCTTGAAACTCATCTTGGTGATGAAGAAGAAGATATTATGCAGGCCGTAATCGAGACCAGTTTTTATGAACTGCTCGAAGGCGCTGATGACGACGAAGACGAGTAGAGTAGTGGTAGGTGGTAGGTGGTAGGTGGGATAGGGCCCGGCTACCCAGTGTTTCACTTGTTCAGGACAAAAGTTGTATTTCTTTGCCCTATCTACCCCCTACTCTCTACTACCTACGTCCCGCTACGCGGGACTCTTACCAGTCCCCTTCGCTATTGTCGAACATATTGGCGGTAATCTGTGAATACTTGCCATCCATGTTCATTTTAAAAAGGTCATAACCTTCTTTGACTTTGTCATCTGGGCGAGCTGAAAATAAAATCTGATTGCCCTTACGCGAAAAGTCTGGCCAGAACTCAGTCATCTGATTATTGGTCATGCGGCGGACATTACCACCATCGCGATTCATCAGATACACTTCGCCATTGTCCTGATCGCGATCAGAGGTAAAGGCAATCTGTTTGCTATCTGGGGACCAGTTGCCGGCGTAGTCGGGTTTGGGATTGTTTGTCAGGTTGACAGGTGAGCTGCCGTCAGGATTGCAGCTGTAAAGCTCATTATTGCCGTCGCGGTCGCTGACAAACAGAATTTTGCTACCGTCCGGTGACCAGGACGAAGCCGCATCATTAGCGCGGTTATTGCTGATATTGCGCAGGCCTGAACCGTCAACGTTGATGACGTAGATTTCGTCGTTGCCGTCGCGATTAGACGTAAAGGTCAGACGTTTGCCGTCTGGTGAGAAGTCTGGATAGAGATCCGCTTTATTGTCGACGGTTATCCGGCGCACATTGCTGCCATCAGCATTCATGACATAAATGTCTGGATTGCCATCCCGTTCGCTGACAAAGCTAATCAGGCTGCGGTCGTTAGACCAGCGCGGCATATAGTCAGGAGCGGCATTTTTTGTCAGATTAACAGCGCCTGAACCGTCATCGTTCATGATATAGATTTCATGATTGCCGTCACGGTCGGTGCTAAGAATAATTTTGCCCATATAGGGTGAATCGTCACCGGGTTGTTTCTGAGGGCAGGCACTTAACAGGGCCAAAGAGGCAAGGGCAACGCTGATGCTCGCGATACGTCTCATGCTTGGGCTCCTTTGCAGATCAGCAGATTTGGCATGTATTATAGCAGCCTGCCTGTTTGAAGTTTGATCAAGATTTTATACAAATCGCTATCATTCATTTTCTTGTTTATTTTGTTGTCTATGAGGAGTCACCGTGATCGTCAATCGTCAAGGCTCAGTTTGGGGCCTGTTGCGCTGGCAGTGGAAAGCCGCTGTGTTCTATCTTTTGTTAGGTGTTTTAGCGGTGGCGCTGGAAGCCAATGACTATTTGCCCAAAGCCTTTCCCAATCTGCCACTGGCGGTTTTAGGCGGTGCGCTGGGGATTTTTATTAGCTTTCGGACAAATTCTGCTTATGCGCGCTGGTGGGAAGGCCGCCAGCTTTGGGGGCGTTTAATTAATCAATCCCGCCACTTTGCGGCCCAGGTTGCAAGTTATGTGCCAGAAGCTTCACGTTCAGAACTGATTCAGATTCAGAGCGCCTACGCTCATTTATTGCGCTGTCTGCTGCGTGAGCAAAAATGGCGTGAAGATGAACATCTACTCAGGCTGTTACCAGCAGATCAGCTGAATGAGTTAGCCAAAGAGCAAAACCCTACAGCGGGTTTATTAGCCGCGCAGTTTTTGCGTTTAAAGCAGCTTCAGACCCAAGCTGGGATTGATGTCTATGAACTCCAGTCCTTTGATCGGACTTTGCGTGAAATCATCGATGTTCAGGGGGGCTGTGAGCGGATTAAACGTACGCCGATGCCACCAGCTTATGCTTATTTAGCGACTCGCTTAACTCAGCTTTATGCAGTGTTATTACCTTTAGCGGTGGTCCATGATTTAGGGCTGGTTGTGATCCCACTTAATTTACTAGTCTGTCTGGCTTTTACGCTGATCAATGAAGTAGGCCGTGTGCTCGAAGATCCGTTTACGCTGTTTTGGAACGGTCTGCCTTTAACGGCGATGTCGCTGACCATTGAAGTAAATCTGCGCCAGCGGATTGGCGAAACCGATTTGCCAGCGATTCCACAACCGACACCGCCAGGGATTTTGATGTAGCGCAGTGGCTGTCTCACTAAAGTCTGAGTTTGCTAAAGGCTCTAAATAAGCGAAAAGCCCCGGCTCTTGGCTCGGGGCGGATAAAATCTCCAGCAGCAATCTGGTTTTGAGTGAGGTCGAGGTTGAAAAGGGGCGGGGTGGTCTTATTAGCTCATTATCTAAGTTAGAACGGTCTTAGGGTCTATCGGGTGGGGGTGACTCCGGCAGAAGGATCTTTAACACAGGTTACACAGCGAACATCAACAACGGGTGAATCTGGCAGAACTTAGATCATTTTAAGGACAGTAAAAGCGGTTTGTAAAACCAAAAACTCCGCTAACATCACGGCACCGCAAATCATTGAAAAAGTCGCCAGCGGATTGGCTTCAATTAAAGAGCGCCATTGGCCTTCCATAATCATGGCTGTGTATTGGGGATCATATTCCCAGCTGAGTGCGTCTTTCCAGGCATCCGCATCAGAAAAGATACGGCGGTGAATGTACATAAAGACCGGAAAGTTTAATGCAAACAGCGTCAGCGAAATTTCGGGGGGCATCAATCAGCGACTCCTTCAACTCTATTCTTGCCTCTTCAAAAGACAATACCATTTTTGCTTGAGTTATAAAAGTCGTATAAAAATTTAGATTTCTTCAGCTACTGGACTTGATTGTTTGAAATATTTAAATGTTTCGTTTTTTAGCGCAGCTGTTAGCCCGCTCAAATCTGTTTGGCCGTCTGGCCGTTAAACGGGATCAGCCGTGTGTTTGCGGGCTTGTTTAGCTGCAAAATCGAGCCAGACCCGATTAAGCTTAACGGCATGAGCGGGCATGCGTTTACCGGAGTCCTGAACTTCCTGTAATAAAACCTGGGCGCGTTCAGATTGACCCTGGTCCTGTAAAAAAGCGGCATAGCGACATTTGATTTCAAGCTCTGAATGAGCTTTTAATGCTTGTTCATAAGCTGCTTCAGCTTTGTCGTTTTGACCTGAGGCTGCATAAGCCCTTGCTAAAAGCAGGCGGACTTTGGCTGGGCGATAATCTGAAGTCGCTCGCACCTTATGCAGGCTTTTAATGGTCAGGTCGACATCCCCTTGGCTAAACGCTGTTTCTGCCAGTTTATACAGCAAAGCCGGATTGTTTTCCTGCTGGCCGCTTAAGCATTCTTGATAAGTGCTAATCGCCTCGCTAAACAAGCCCTGTCGGGCATACTCATCGGCCAGATTTTCGAGATTCTGAGTCGTGTGAGAAAACTTAACTTCTTCTTGCAGATGGGCAAGTGTCTGGCCTGCTGGCCGATAGCGCATCGGGGTGATATTAGACTTAGTCGGGCGATAGCGATGGTTGCGCGAGTTTTGTAGGGGCACCACTTCCGTTAGCAGATAGACCGCGCTGCCAATAAAAGGCGCAAATAAAATCAGGCAAATCCAGCCTTTGCTGCGATGGTTGTAAATCACATGCCAGATACAATAAATCTGAAAAGCCACGATTAAAGCATAAATAAACATAAACAGTCCTGCCGATGCTGCTAAATTGGCTAAATAAATCAGTCTACTAAAGAGTTTTTGATGACAAAGATTTCTTGAACCTAACAAGTGAGAAAAATTTGTCAATAATCCCGTCAAAGATCACCTGTATTACCAGAAAAAGCCTTTTTTCTTGGGCTGGCCAGGAATGTCTTCTTCGTCTTCATCATCAAAGATGCCCAGCCCCTGCTCCGGCAAGGTCTGCTGACTGATTTCACCTGTAAAGCTGCTGGGGATCGCAATCCCATAAGAGGTAAAGCGCTCCAGCACACCTGGGCGAATATCAGCTTGAGTAAAGCGCCCAACAACATTGCCATTGGCATCAACAGTCATTTGTTCATATTTAAAGATTTCCTGTGTAGTGATAATATCCCCTTCCATCCCCGAAACCTCAACAATATGGGTGATTTTACGCGTGCCGTCCCGCATCCGCGACTGATGCACAATCAAATCAACCGCAGAAGCAACTTGCTCACGAATGGCTTTAATCGGCAAATCGACACCGGCCATTAAGACCATGGTTTCCAGACGGGCTAAAGCTTCACGGGGGGCATTGGCGTGACATGTGGTGAGTGAGCCTTCATGGCCGGTGTTCATGGCCTGGAGCATATCGAGGGCTTCGCCGCCACGGACTTCGCCAACCACAATTCGGTCAGGGCGCATACGCAAAGAGTTACGCACCAGATCGCGAATGCTGACCTGGCCTTTGCCTTCCATATTGGCTGGTCGGGCTTCAAGTCTGATGACATGGCTCTGATTAAGCTGTAGCTCAGCTGCGTCTTCAATCGTCACAATCCGTGCACCACTTGGAATAAACGAGCTGAGAATATTGAGCAAAGTGGTTTTACCTGAGCCGGTACCCCCGCAGATTAAGACGTTTAGACGAGCTGCAACCGCCCCTTGTAAAAACTCTGCCATATCGGGTGTTAAAGCCCCGTAGTTCAGCAGATGTTTAACGGTTAAACGTTCGCTGGGGAATTTACGGATTGAAATACTGGCTCCGTCTAGGGCTAAGGGTGGAATCACAATATTGACGCGGGAGCCGTCGGGTAAACGGGCGTCAACCATGGGGGAGCTTTCGTCGACACGGCGGCCAATCGGCGAAATAATCCGGTCAATTACCACGCGTAACTGACGTTCATTTAAAAACTGACGATGAGACAGCTCTAATTTACCGTGGCGCTCAATAAAGATCTGCTCAGGGCCATTGACCATAATTTCGGTCACGGTTTCATCTTTAAGCAAACGCTCTAAAGGCCCTAAGCCTAAAGCTTCGTCGAGAATTTCTTCAATCAGCATGACTTGTTCTTTGCGTGAAGAAATTTCGATTTTATCAGTCAGCATAATATCAGCTAGTTTTTTGCGCAGGCCTAATTTAACCTGTTCGCGCTTTTCAGGGCTTTCAAGATCCATTTCATGCAGTTTGACTTCTTGAAGCAGGCGCTCATGGAGTTTGGCGCGCACCGAGCGATACTGCTCAGGGGACCAGCCCGCAATCGCCTGAGTCGTCACGGTTAGGGCTTTGGTTTTTTCTTCGGGCTGAATCGCCTGGGGATCAGCGACTTGGCCAAACTGGCCCGCTTGACCAAATTGACTCAGCGCTTGGGCGGCTGGATTGCCGCGATAAGAAATACTCACTTCAGACACATCAATTGGCTGGCTGCGCAGCAGGCTTCTGACAATATCTACCAGACCATTGACTAAGGCTTCGTTTTTGCACTTATGCAGAATCGGAACCCCGCGATTAATTGACTTGATCACTTCAGCTGGAGCATAGGGCAAAGTCATGCTCAAAGGCCGTTTGAGCAATTCCTGAAAATAGCCGCTAATATCTTCTGGGGTCAGGTCTTGAGACAGATTGGCCATATTCAGCATCAGCTCAAATTTGTTGAGCGAAAAATCATTGCTGCGAATATCCTGAAGCAGATGCGAAGTGGCCTGGAGCGAGACAATATCAGGGATCACAACCGGCAGGACCGTACTTGAACAGTCAATCGCCACACCCATCACTTCGTTTAAGCGGGGTTGAGACACATCCAGCACAATATTGCGATACAGGGCATTGCCGACTAACAGCACTTCATAAATCTGCTCAGGGCGAAAGACGGTCAGAGCTGAGACCGGCGGGGCCGCCAGTAAATGCACTTCGCCGCGGTCATGTTTAATCAGCTGGGCTTCGAGGGTGTTGACGTTGATCGGCCCACGCAGCAGCGCGCCTAAATGGCGATTTTCAGCTTCACGCTCAAGCGAAAGCAGGCTGGCCTGGCTACCGCCTGCATTGAGATCAAGATCTAAAAGCAAAGTCGGGGTTTTAGACGCCATGCTCAGACCCACCGCCAGATTGGCTGCCAGCGTGCTGGCGCCGGTTCCACCTTTAGCGTTAATCACAGAGACGATGCGGGAGGCTTGAACCATGGTTTTTCCTTTTCTGAGCTCTTTCTGAGCTGTCTTAGACTTGTTGTCGACGGGCTTTATCTCTTTAGTCTACTTGAAGTCGACTCAAATTTAGTTTGCTTGTTTAGTCTGCTCGTAGTCTGCTCGAATTTTGCGGGTCAGAGCTTCTCGATCCAAATGTTGCTGTTGCGCCTCAAGCTGCCGCCAGCTGGCGTCTAAATCCAGCCAGCGGGGATCTTGTCTAAGAGCTGGGTCTAAGCTGACGGCCCGTTCAAAGCCCAGCGCGGCACCCGCGAGTTCTCCGCAGCGCAATTGCAGCCGGGCCAGTTTTAACCAGTCTTCGCCGCTTAAGCGCTCGGGCTGAGCCGCTGCTTGCTCAAGATAAAAACAGGCTCGCTCAGTTTGTCTGGCCTGAATCAGGCTTTCAGCGGCGGCTAATAACAGTTCTGGAACATCAGAATGGGTTTCTAGCGCGCGCTCCAGATAAGGCAAGGCTTGCTCAGGTGACAAAAGTCGGCTGAGTTGGGTAATGCCTGTCAGATGCTGAGGATGGACTGAAACCAGCTCAATTAATCGTTCTCGCTGATGTTTGGGTTTATTTTGGCGAGCCGCAATCTCTGATAAGCCAAACAGCGCCTCTGGGTGAGTGGGTAGATGTTTAAGCAAAGTCTGATAACTTTTGCTGGCCTGGCGCAGTTGATTAAGCTCAAGCTGGGACTGAGCGAGTGTAAGCAAAGCACTGACTTGATCGTCGGCTAATTTCATGGCAAATACTCCAGGCCCTTAATAAACATCTGTAAATCAGCTTTAGGCGCACGATGGCCTTGTAAGGCTGAAATCACGCCCATTTTAAACGTGCTTTTGGGGCTGCTCAACCAAGAGCTCATATAATAATCCTGGGCATAGCCCTGGCCAGCTGGATAAAGCCCTAACTGCAGCTTATTTTTAAGCCGAGGAGCTGAGAGCGTCTCAAGTTGGCCTTTGGCTTTGCCTGCCTGACGAGGCTGAGTGGTGCCAAGCAGGGTAATGGTGTAGTTCAGACCGCTGCAAAAACAGCGATAGTCCAGCTGATAACTGGGCTCAGGGCCAGCTTGAACCTGAATTTGTTTTAGCACATAACCCGCTGGCAGTTGAGAGGGCAAAATAGCCCGCGCCGGTAATTGGCGCAGGCTGCGCAATTGGCTTGAACTCAAGCCATGTACACTGCCGCGTACCGCAGCTGCCTGAGCAGAAAACGGGATGTTGAAAACACTTAGCAATAAAGTGAATAAGACTAATAAAGTGGGCAGAACTCGCCTCAAGCAAAATCTCCATCAGCTTATAAGCTTGTTGTGTTTAGTATAACTTGCTGCTGAGTGGACTTCCCAGCAGGTCTTTTAACCAGGGAGTCTGTCTTAAAATCCAGCAGAAGAACCCGGCTGATCCTGGCTATGATAAAGTGAAACAAATCCCCTTTTTAGTTGTGGAGAATCTTATGTCTCAGTACTGGATGATTGCCGTGCTGATCGCCGTTTTGTTAGGCGGGCTCAGTGACGTTTCGCGAATCCAGAAGCTCGAAGCCCAGAATCAAGAGCTGATTGCCCGGCTGAGCCGCTTAGAGCGGGCTCAGCCCAAAGCAACAGATGTCCGTCGTGAAGACCTTGAACAGCTTGATGCCGCTGAACCTGATGAGGCTGAGGAACTCGAAGCCTGAACCCTGATTCTGAACTCTTTGAACAAATGGCCCAACGCCACTGTAAACGCCAATTTCTTGCTCAAGCGGTACCCAAACAGACTTTAGCTAAGATTTTGCAGGTGGCTGCCCAGGCGCCCTCGTCTAAAAATACTCAGCCCTGGCAGGTTAGCGTCTTGCTGGGTTCAGCAGTGGCTGATTTGTCTCAGCGTTTATGTCAGGCCTTTGATGCGGGTTTGCCCCAGCAAGCTGATTATGTTTATCAGACCCAGCCCTGGCCGCCTGAGTTTTTAGAACGAGCCCGCGCCTGTGGCTATGGCTTGTTTGATCTTAAAGGCATTGAGCGCCATGACCGTGAAGCGCGTAAAGCTCATGATCGTGAAAACTTTACTTTTTTTGGTGCCCCGGCTTACCTGGTTTTTCATTTGCCGATTGATTCAGAGCGCGGTTCGTTTCTGGACCTGGGCTTTTTTATGCAAAATATTATGCTGGCGCTGGTCTCACAGGGACTGGCTTCCTGCCCGCAGTTTAGCGTAGCGGGGTATCCAGAGCTCATTCGCGAGTTTTTAGGTTTAACAGGGGAGCGTTCACGCTGGATCATTAGCGGCATGGCGGTGGGGTACCCAGATCCTGAAGCACAGGTCAACAGTTATATTCCAGAGCGTCTACCGCTTGAAAAATACGTCACCTGGTACGAATGATGTTTACGCAGTGTGTATAACCTTTGCGTTAAATTTATGAGTTGATCTATATCATGCTGGCCTTGGGAATAAATGCGCTATAATGCCTGGCACAGCCGTATTTACCCCGAGAGAGGAGCCCTCATGCCAATCGAGATCAATGCCCCCGATTACGTCAAACATGCCAAAGCCCTCGAATTTGTAAAGGAAGCCGTCGAACTCTGCCAGCCTGATCAGATTCACTGGTGCGATGGTTCTGAAGAAGAATATCAGCAGCTTTGTGAGCTGCTGGTGAGCAAAGGCACTTTTAAAAAGCTCAATTCTGATAAACGCCCTAATTCATTTTTGGCCCTGTCAGATCCGACTGACGTGGCCCGCGTTGAGGATCGGACTTATATCTGCACCCGCCGCCGCCAGAGCGCTGGACCAACCAATAACTGGGTTGACCCGCGTGAAATGAAGCAGACCCTCAAAACGCTCTTTACGGGCTGTATGCAGGGCCGCACGATGTATATCGTGCCCTTCAGCATGGGCCCGCTGGGTTCTGATATTGCCCAGATTGGGATTGAAATCAGCGACTCACCTTATGTTGCTGTCAACATGAAGATTATGACCCGCATGGGCAAAAAAGTTTTTGATGTGTTGGGCACCCACGGTGAATTTGTACCCTGTATGCATTCAGTCGGCAGCCCGCTGAGCCCTGGTCAGGAAGATGTTTCCTGGCCCTGCAACAAAGAAAAATACATTGTCCACTATCCTGAAGAGCGCCAGATCTGGTCCTTTGGCAGTGGCTACGGCGGTAACGCCCTGCTTGGCAAAAAATGTTTTGCCCTGCGGATCGCCTCGATGATGGGCCGTGACGAAGGCTGGATGGCTGAGCATATGTTGATTGCCGGCGTTGAAAGCCCCGATGGCCGTAAAAACTACGTTGGCGCGGCTTTTCCCAGTGCTTGCGGCAAGACAAATTTTGCGATGCTGATTCCGCCGGAAGCTTATCAGCAAGCGGGCTGGAAAGTCACCACCATTGGTGATGACATCGCCTGGCTGAAGCCCGGTGCTGATGGTCAGCTCTATGCGATTAACCCTGAAGCCGGTTTCTTTGGCGTTGCGCCTGGAACCTCTTATGACTCGAATCCCAACGCGATGGAAAGCATTCGAGCCAACACGATTTTTACTAACGTTGCGCTGACCCCTGACGGTGATGTCTGGTGGGAAGGCATGACCAAAGAAGCCCCGCCTGAATTAATCGACTGGCAGGGACAGCCCTGGACGCCAGACTCTGGCCGCAAAGCCGCTCATCCCAATGCTCGCTTTACGGCGCCGGCTTCTCAGTGCCCGTCCATTGACGAAAAATGGGAAGATCCCGCTGGTGTACCGATTTCAGCCTTTATCTTTGGGGGCCGTCGCCCGAGCGTAGTGCCTTTGATTACCCAGGCCGTAAACTGGAACTTTGGCGTTTATAACGCTGCCACGATTGGTTCTGAGACTACAGCTGCAGCTGCAGGTAAAGTTGGCGAAGTCCGTCGTGACCCGATGGCCATGCTGCCTTTCTGCGGTTATCACATGGGTGATTATTTTAATCACTGGCTTGAAATGGGTCGCTCTGTCCCGATTCCGCCGCGCATTTTTTGCGTCAACTGGTTCCGTAAAAACGAAGACGGTGAGTTCCTCTGGCCAGGCTTTGGCGAGAACATGCGCATTCTTGAGTGGATCGTCAAACGCGTCCGCGGTGAGGCGTTTGCCCTTGAAAGCCCGCTCGGCTGGATGCCCCGTTATGAAGATCTCAACTGGGAAGGTCTCGACTTTACCCAGGAGCAGTTTGAACAAGTGATGCGGATTGATCGGGAACAATGGAAAGAAGAAGTCCTGTCACATCAAGCATTGTTTGATAAACTGTATGACAGACTCCCTAAAGAGTTCTTGCTGATGCGTGAATTAATTCTTTCTAGTCTTTGGCGTTCGCCCGAAAATTGGGGCATGTCCCCCGAGCGCTATCTCGTTCAGCAGCATTAGCCGATTTAAGTCGGCGTAATGGGTTCAG
>CAJYHH010000206.1 GCA_913773825.1 Candidatus Sericytochromatia bacterium
TCAAGCCGGCTTTCATTCACTGCTCAGCCGTCAGACTGTTACATACAATTTGCTCTACACTCTATGACACGGTAAACTGCAAGACATCCCAGATAGATCCCGAAATTGAGGACAGCAGTATGAGCGAGAGCAGGCCAGATTCTTTCCGCCAGATCCTGGAACAGATCGCCCGACTGGCCGTTGAGCATCCGGATTATCGCTTCGAACATATTCAGAGCTATACCAGCCAGCTGACCCCCGGCAGCAAGACAAGCACCTGGGTTCAAGAACTCGACAAACAATGGCAGGAAATGCCCGCCCCCCGTCAAGAAGCCTGTCAGCAAATGTTCGACTATGCGCTTTTGCGCGCCCGTCAGGCAACTTATAAACCGGTTAACGCCCTTGATGCTTTTTTAGAGCGTCAGCTCTATGGCATTGAAGACGATCAGATTGTTCATAAAGGCTCAGTTAGCCAGGCTTTAAAGACCCTTGAAGAACGCAAGCGTCCACCAGCTCAACCGCCAGCGCCAGCCGCCCAGCCCATTAATCGTCATCAGGCGGCCGGCCGCACCAATCCACTCAGTCCTCGGCATCTGCCCAAAAGCCCTGACGACAAAGGCGACAAGAGCTAACTACACGGCCTAAAACGGACTGTCTTTAGGTGGGGCAATATCATGACGTCCACCAATCAGGCGCAGACCGTGACTGAGAATATAATTGTCGATATAGCCTTCTTCATGACGGCGAAAGACAAGCTTGCCTTTAATCCCGACTAATGACCCTTTTTTGACATATTCATAGGCAATGTCTGCCTGACGGCCCCAGAGCTCAACCCGAAACCAGTCTGTCTGGGGTTCAGCATCCGGGCTGGTGCGGGGTCGGTCAACAGCCAGGCTAAAGGTCGCCATCGTGCGACCGCTTTCAAAATATTTTATTTCAGGGTGATGACCTGCGCGGCCAACCAGAATAACCGTATTGATCTGTTCGTGGGTATCGTTCATGCATGTATTGTATTACGCCTGCTTGCAGGTAGAATAGGGTAGCCAGAAGACAAGCGGGGACAAGCTTTAAATGTTACAAATCGGAGCCCAGCGTACTTTAATCAGAGTGCGCACGCGCAAAATCGGCATGTTGGGCTATGGGGCCATGCAGAATCTTGCCAATCATGCCCTGAGTGATCTGTATGTCCGCAGCTGTGTGTTTCAGGATGAATCTGGAGATTGGCTGGCTTTTGCCAATGCTGAAATTTGTTTTGTTACCCAGTCGATTCATCAGGAAGTGCTTAAACGTTTAAAACTTGAGTTTCCGGAATTAGCGCCTGAACGCATTGCGCTAACGGCCCAGCATACTCATAGCGCGCCTGGCGGCTATTCCCACTATATGTTTTATAACGTCACGGTACCTGACTTTCAGCCAGATGTTTTTCAAGCCATTGTTAAGGCGTTTGTTGAAAGCATTCTTGGCGCCCGCAAGAAAATCCAGCCTGGGCGTCTAAAATATATCTCTGGCGCCTTTCCCGATCATGAAGAAGTCGCCTTTAACCGCTCATTAGAAGCTTATAACCGCAACCCCGAAAACCAGCCCCTGCAGCCCGATCAAACGCATCTGGCAATTGATCGCACGATGTATCTGCTCAAAGCGGAAAATCTTCAGGGTGAAGTTGTATCGGTTATTAACTGGTTTGGGGTTCATGCCACCAGCATTGGGCCAGATAATCAGGGTATTTCATCAGATAACAAAGGCTATGCAGCCCTTGAACTTGAGCAGCATTTTTTACGCCAGGGTCTTAACACCGTCTGTATTTTTGCCCAGGCTGCAGCAGCAGACGTCTCACCTAATTTTTATGGGGCAGGCAAAGACTGGCCACGTGGTAAATTCAGCAGTGACGAAGAAAGCCGCCGCTTTAACGGACGTTTACAAGCCGATCAGGCCCTGCGCTTATTATCAGAACCCGAGTCAGCGTTTAGTGAACTCAGCCCCCAGCTGGACGGAGTTTTAATTTACGCTGATTTATCAGATATCAGCTGCGATCCAGAATTTACCCCCGGCCACACAGATCGCCGCACCGCGCCAGCCGCCCACGGCGTGCCTTTTTTAGCTGGGACCGCGATCGACGGCAAAGGGGTCAGTAAAGCGGTTGCCAGCACCATTGCAGCTTTTTGCCAGGTTCAAAATAATCTGCGTTTAAAACGTCTCCAACAAGACAATCCTGAGCTCTGGCAGCGCGAACAGCAAGACTATGAAATGCAGGCACCCAAAACCATTGCGATTGAAACCGGCCGCCGGCGCTTTTTAGGTCTTGAACATCTTGGCCAGGTGCCCATCCCTGAACGCCTTGAGCCCGTTTTAGCTGAAGTCCAGCGGCTAATAAAAATTGGCGCCATTAAAGAACATAGCTGGACGCCGCAAGTATTGCCCGTCCAGATTCTACGTATTGGCGAACTGGCTTTAGCCTTGTTTCCCGGTGAAGTCACCACCACAGGGGCTCGTCGTCTGCGTAAAACCCTGCTCAGCCGCTTAAGTGCAGCTGGTGTTACCCGCACCGTTGTCTCAGGTTACGCCAATGCTTATTTTGGCTATGCCACAACCCCCGAAGAATATGAGCTTCAGACTTATGAAGGTGGTCATACTGTCTTTGGTCGTTGGACACTACCTGCGTTTCAGACGCTGTATGCCCGTTTGTCTGAAGCCCTGCTTAAACCAGACGCAGAGCGTGTTTTACCTGAAAGTACCTCACCACCTGTCTTTTCAGACCAAGAACTGAGTTTACGCAGCGGCAGGCGTTGGCATGAGCGCTGATTATTCACGCCTTAAAAACAGTTTTGCAAGTTTAACCCCACCCTTTGCCTTTGTGGATCTCGATGCCCTGGAAGCCAATGCCCGTCAGGTCATTTCCCGTTCAGGGCATTTACCCATTCGGATTGCCAGTAAATCTTTGCGCTGTCGCGCCATCCTCAGACATTTGCTGCAATATAGTTCACGCTTTAATGGCCTGATGTGTTTTACAGTCGCTGAAGCCCTGTGGTTAAGCCGGGAAGGCTTTGACAATCTGCTGCTGGGCTACCCCAGCTATGATGCCTCAGCCATTCGCGCGCTCTGCGAAGAAGTGCGCGTTGGCAAAAACATCTGCCTGATGATAGATAATTCCCAGCAGGCCAGGTTTTTACAGCAAATCGCTGAAGAACAACAAGTCACGCTTAAAATCTGTCTGGATTTAGATATGTCGAGTGATTTTCCCGGCCTGCATTTTGGGGTCTGGCGCTCGTCTTTACGACGGGTCAAAGATTTAGAGCCCTTATTGTTTCATCTCCAACCGCTTAATCAGCTTAAGCTGGTCGGTTTAATGGGTTATGAAGCCCAAATTGCCGGAGTCGGCGATCAATTACCGGGTCAAGGGCTTAAAAATCAAGTCATCCGCCAGCTCCAAAAGCGCTCAATTAATGAAGCGATTCATCGTCGCCAGCAAGCTGTCTCACGCTTAAAGGCGCTTGGCCATGAGCTTGAATTTGTTAACGGGGGCGGCAGCGGCAGTTTAGAACTGACCGCAGCTGACAGGTCTGTTAGCGAATTAACCGCAGGCTCAGCCTTTTACGCCCCGACGCTGTTTGACCACTATAGCCGTTTTAAGTTCAGGCCCTCTGCGGGTTTTGCTTTGCCGATTGTGCGCCAGCCCGCTGCAGATATTTACACTTGTTTAGGCGGTGGCTATATTGCATCTGGCGCAATTGGTCCCGAAAAACAGCCCAGCATCTGGGCTCCCGACGCCGCAAGCTTACTGAGTTTAGAAGGTGCAGGTGAAGTTCAGACACCTATACGTTATTCAGGCAAACAGCCTTTAAGCCTGGGCGATCCTATCTTTTTTCGCCATGCCAAAGCTGGTGAACTCTGTGAACGCTTTGATCAGCTGCACTTGCTGCGCAATGGCCAGATTGTTGAAACTGTTCCCACCTACCGTGGTGAGGGCAAAACCTTTTTATAGCTGCTAGCCTGCTGAAAAAAAACAAAAAACAAAACGGGTCAGAGCCTGTTTTGTTAGACAGCAGCACAACCCTGATGATTGAGTCAGTCATCTTAACCAGATGTTTGATTCTCTTTTTTGACGAGATTTTGTCAATTAAATGATAAGAATAAGAAACAACCAAGAAATCTTTAACATCTCAAACAATTTATGACGCAAAAAAGCTGAAAATCCGCACCAAAATTGCCTTTGAAAGTATTCAACTGCTGTTTTAAGTAAACTTAATTTGGGTATAAAACTGAAAGAAAAGACCAGCTATTAAGGAAGACATACAGTGGGCGATTTGAATATTTCACGTCAGATGATGAACGCTTTAGGCAACGAGCAGAACCGCAAACTGGTTACCGACATTCTTGAAAATGGTGTCGACAATGCAGACAAAGCCAATATCAAGAAGCTCAGAGAAAATCTGACGCTTGCAGCCAAAAGCGATGACAACAAAATCGACGATGATGAAGAATCTCTACTTGACTCGCTGGATTCAACCGGTATGTTTGGTACCAAAGCCAAGGTTGTTGAAGCCAACCTCAAAGCCATTCAGGCCCATACTTCAAATGCCAATCAGATGAATTTTGGCGACGTTCAGATTACCACCCAGGATGGTCTGAGCGGAATGTTTGGTGGCGAACAGACACGTGTCCTCAAGCTCCGAGAAGATGCTGTGGCTCCAAGCGAACAAAAAGCAGAAACCACGGCAACAAACATACCTGACAATGCAGCTGTCACAACGGCCGCCACAACGGTAAGCGAAACCCCAACATCTGCGGCGAACACCACAGTTTCTTCGACTCAAAGCACCGCAGAAAGCCCAGCTCTTCCAAACACAACAAATCCAGCAAACGCGACCCCTACAAACCAGCCAGCTCAGACATCAGCCCTTGGAATTCCTGCCAATACAGATGCAGCCATTACCCAACAAGCTCGTCAGAGCGTGATTGCAGAGCGTGAGCAAAGTCTCAATCAAGCGATCTCAGATTTCCAGCAAAATTTGGGTCCCATGCGAGCTGCCATTCAGGCTCTGCCTGATGCGGCTGTTGTCACTGAACTCAAAGAGCTCTCAGCTCGCGCATCTGGTGATCACAACTATCTCTACAACGTGCTCAATGAAGTCGGTATTTCTAAACAAAGCCTGATTGATACAGGTGTACTGCCTGCAGAAGCCGCATCTTCTGAATATGTTATGGATTCAGAAACCTCTACTAAACTGTATAACCATCTGCAAAACACTGAGTTTACGCCCGAGCAGGCCAATCAGTTTAGAGCGTACCTGACCAAAACCGTTGATCAGTTTTCATCACTTAAACCACCGACTCAGCAAGCTTATCAAGAGTTTAGAAATAAAATCTATACCAGACTCTATGTTTTTGACGATAAAACTGCGATTACCCCCCAATCAGCAGGAGCCTATGCTCAGCTAAAAGCCTCGATGCAAACAGTAACAGCCCAAACTCGCATGCTGCAATCTGCTCAATCGCAGTCAGGTTTCCAGAGTGTCAGCTCTGTCAGTGCCCTGAATAAAACCATCAGCGACAATCGCTTTCAGGCAGAGTCCACGATTACAAATGCCACAAGTGATCTGCTCAAGCTGCTTAACACGGTTGAAGCAAACCCTGCCGCTTTTGGTAATCCCAATACTGCTCAAATCAGAGAACAGCTCAAAAGCATTGTGGAACTGGGCGATAACAATCTGTTTACGATCAAAAAACCGATTACAGATGCCCATTTAGCAACCCTCAACCAGCTCACGGGTTCACTTGAAAATCTCGGTATGAACTCGGGCCTGGACCAAGGCCATGATGCCGTGGTCACACGTGCCCTTGAAGGTGTACAGGATCCTGCTCTGCAGCAAGATCCACATTTTGCCTTGCTCAAGCAAAAACCTGAACTTGCTCGCTATGGTGATTTACTCCAGACCTTAAATGCACCTGGCAACGAAGCCTTAAGAGATGCGGTTTACGCAGGTGATGAAACAAAAGTCAATCAGCTGCTGAGTGAATATCAGACTGAGAGTATGAACAAAATGTTTAAGCTCGGCCTTACGGGCTTAAGCAACTTTATGTTTGGTGGAGTCGGCAGCTCAGTAGCCAACGTTGCGACAAGCGTAGCAGGTGCATTTCTACCCGCATCCCTGACTAGCGTGATGTCTGATTTGCCAACGCTTTCGATGGGTACAACCGTCTCGCCAGAAGTAACAGCTGGCATGATGGATTTAAACCAGCCTCTCAAACTAACACCCAAATCTGTTCAAACCCCGTCTTTACTTGGGGATCTGAACTCGCCTCATGTACCCACCTATAAACAGATCCCTACGGCAGGATCCTTGCTTAATCTGGGCTCTGCAGGTGCCAACGATGTGCGCCAGCTCTTTGCCATGATTCAAAGCCAAAACGCTGAGACAAAACAGCAAATTCAATCTCATGGCGGAGGCCTGGCTGACTTCTTACAGGCTACGCCTGCCATGCAGACTGTCAAGGCTCAGAGTGAAGCTCAGCAGGCTTTTAGCGAGCTCTATCAGAGCGGTTCAGGCGTCATGGGTGCGCGTGATGCCGTCAATGATGCGCTGCAGTCTCAAACTCAGATCGTCAGTGATTTGACGGCTGCTCAGGCCCATATTCAGCATGCCCTGACCAACTCGAATCTGAGTGCAACGGATAAAAGCAATCTGCAAGAACAGCTGTCAGCTGTTCAAACCAGCATCAGCCAGGTTCAGAACGGCCAGACCACAAGCAATAACCAGGTTCTGGAAACCGTGACCCGAGCGCTTCAGGATCCGCAAGGTGGAACGGTGTCTGAAAGCCTGGTCAATCAGGCAGAGATTTCAAAAATGGCCCAGAACTTTGACCCTGCGATGGCCAATATCACCTCTATTCTGGCAAATAAAACCAAGGTCGAAACGATTATTGCCAAGCTACCGCCAGACAAACAAGCGGGCTTACGTAAGTTGGCTGAAAACTCTGAACAATTCTCCAAAACCATGACGGAGCTGATGCAGAGTTCATCGTTTAAACATAAAGAACTGCTTCTGAGTTCGATTCAGGGGCTTGAGGCCGTCTTGGTCAATGGCGAAACGATGTCGCCAGAAGCACTGGCTGAGACGGCAGGCCGACTTGAAGCAGTTTCGTTTGTCACCAACCAGATCATGAAAAAACAAAGTGAAGAGCCCAATCTCAATATTGGCCTCTACGCTTCAGGCCTGGCTGACATGATGATCGCAGGCGGTAAAGAAGGTCTTAAGGGAGCTGAACTGCAAGCCGCTGTTGAAGCCCGATTAGCCAATCTGGACACTGAGATTGCAGCTGTTACATCTGAGCAGGCACGTGAAGAAGCTGAAGCAGCAGCCCAGATGCGCAACACGCTTCAGACTCATGACACCACTTTCCAAGCACGCTTAAAAGCGATTAAAGAAGGCAAAGTTTCAGAAACAGCCTTACAGAATATTTTGCTTGAGATGAGACCGGGAAGCTTTAACTATCCAATGTCGCTGGATAACATCAAACATATGAGACCGGCTCAGCTGCAAGAGCTGATCAACAATATATCTAGCCGTCGCGGCATTGATCCAACCATGCAAGCCGCTCTCGATAGCGTCAAAAGTATGGCAGAAGCGCTAATCCCGACTGCCCAAGCCCGCGCCACCTTCCAGGATGCCGAAACTGAGCGTATGAATGGCTTAATTTCTCAAAAAAATCAAATGGGCACAAGTGTTGTCAGCCAGTTACAGGCAGCTGGTGCTTCTCAGGCAGATATTAATGCCTTTAGCCTGATGGCCGGATTATCCTCACCTCAGACCGGTGCCCAACTTAACCCAGCAGGCATCACAAATCTGTTGACCCGTTTTGAGTCGCTTAAAAGCTCTAACTCCAGGCTTTATCATGAAATAACGGCGACTTTACGTTCTCGTCTAAGCATCGATGCCCAGGCCAGAGTCGGAAATGATATCGTAAACGGTCATAAACCCGAAGGTGCTGAAGCGATCATGACAGAGGCCGTGATCAGCTCAACCTATGCCGCTTTGGCATCTGGCATGGGGCCTTCATCTGATCCCAGAACTAATATTTCACCGGCTACCCTTAGAGCTTTCCAGGCTCTGACCGAAGGCAAAGATCTTCAAGATCCCGCGGTGATGACAGCCCTGCGCAATTGGTATCGATCTACTCCACTGCCTCAAAGCGTCAATGCCCGAATTTCAGCTGCCTTAGAAGAAAATCGAATCAATACAGATCGACTGACTTCTTTTAATGCCAGTGTCGACAGCGCTGCAGCCGTGGTTCAGACCGCCAAAGATAGTAATGCAGTGCTGGCAGCCGATCTTGCAGGTGCTCATATCGCAGCAACCGCAAAAGCACCTGAAGGAATGGCAGATAGCAGCCTGCAAGCCCCTGTCAATCCAACAGTTCTGGCGACACCTGGTCAAGGTTTATCTTCAGAACAACCGACAACATCTGGCACAGCACCTGTCATAACTGGAGAAGGTGGATCTATTCATGCAACAAATGTTCAGCCTCGTAATACCGGAGATCTGACAGCGGATACATCTCATGGTCAAGAAGTCAAAGTTGATCAGGGTAGCACCATGCAAACCTTGGTTGCATTTGGTAATAGTGGCCAACCGGTTCCGACTTTGCCAAGCGGCAAAGTGGATGTGGTGAGACTGTCAGAACCCGACATTGCAAATTCCGCCGCTGTCACATCTTACACAACCATGACAGCGCAATTCAGCACAGTCGACATGGCCAGTGCGATGGCAACGGTCACCAACCAGGCGATGACCGCAACCGTGATGAAAGCTGAAGAAGCAACTAAAACCGGTGACTGGAGCAGCTTCCAAAATGCCGTTGAGCCAATGGTCAAAACAATCCAGACCACCAATCAGTCGTTTAGCCAGACGTTTGCGGGTATGGAGCAAATCGATCAAGTCATGAAAGCCAGCCTGCCGGCTCAAATTGCGGCAGCCAGCCAGTTGTTCTCAGCGCTAAACCAGATGGATATAAATCTGGCGATGGGTAATACCCCGCCAGCAACTGCACCACAGCCTGTAGATGAAGCAAATTCTGCTTCAGCTGAAGCAGATCGTCTGGAAAGTGAGTTAGAGCTCGCCCCCATGCCAACAATTAATAGTGAAGAACTGTTTGAGCAATGGCTGACTGAAACCCTAGGCATTATTCGCACCTGGGACGAAGCCACGCGCAAACTGGTGATGGCTCAAATTGCCCACCAGATGATGGAGCAGCTGATCAACACCTTCTACAAAGATAAAGCGGATGAAAGCAGCGATTATCACGAAAATCAGATCGAGGCGATGGGCCAGGCACGCAACCAGCAAACACGTCAGGTTGAAGCCAGTGAAACGGTTCGCGGCGCGACTAACAGTCAGGCTGTAGCCGCTCAAAGTGGTGAAGCCCGTTCAGAAGCCCGCTCAAATGCGTTTAACCTTAACTCATCTGCCCGCAGTGCAGGCAGCGTGGAAGATATGCGCAAAAATCTGCAGCAGACAATTAAAACAGCCCGTACTGGCAGCACACCGCTTAAGCTGACGATGCTCCAGGAACAGACTATTCTGAGAAAATTCGACGCTATTGTGAGTGCAGCCAGCACACCTGGCACTGCTGATGACCGCAGCGCCGTTTTAGGAATGAGTTCACAGCTACCCGGCTTATATCCAGGTATGCGTAACTAAACGCACTTAAAACAAACAAAATAGAAGCCTTGCTGTTTAAGCAGGGCTTTTTTTAATGAATATCTTTTTTCACAATGACTGAGTGAACAAAAGTTTCTTAACTCTTTCATCAAGTTTTTTTAAGCATTGAAAGGCTCAAGGCATTTAGCTTTGGTTAAAACACCCTGGTTATTTTGATTAAGAAGCTCAAGCATTTGCCTTTCTATTTTAACCAAACCCAGTAAAGACTTTGTTTACATAAGCGAAAACCAAAAGACATCAAATATTTTTTTTGAAGATTCGTTATTTCAGAGAGCACATAAATCTTCAGCAGATTTCCAGCCACATTAGAAGGCTAAAACTCTGTCATATCCTCATTTTTAAATTTAAGTCACGATATTTAATTAAGCTTGAATTAATATATAGCGGTATTTTGATGTCTTGCAATATTGTTATATTCTTGTGTTTAAAGGGTATATTTTTGGCATAGCTTGATTATGACCTACAAAATTAAAGCTCGATTCTCTCCTTCCAGAAATCGACGCCAACAGAACGTTTGAAAAGAGGAATGCTTCCATGACAGAGATTCGCCCCGACATTTCTGTATCCAAAAATCTCCTGGAACAGATCCGACAGCGTGCTCAAGATGGAGCAATCAGTAAAGAAGATCTTACTGAGCTACGCGCTACAGCAAGTAATGACTCAGCTGGTCTAGATTCTAACGAAGAAAATCTCATAAATAGCTTCGACGAAGAATTTAATAGCAAAGCAAATATTGAAAAAAATGTTCAAAGCTTTAAAAATGTCGCAGCTCATGATTCAAAGGCAAATGAAGTTGACTTTACAAAGGTTGAGATTAAATCAGAAAATCGTGGTCTCTGGTCAAGCGTAACATCAGGTTTTGGTCTGTTTGGAAGAAGCAGTACAACTTCAGGTGTTCGTGTTTCTGAAGGAAATATTCCTGTCACAAACAATCCTCAGACATTGAGCACAATGACTGAGCGCCGCGAGACAGAAATTCAAAACTTGAAGGATATGCTCGGGCCCTTAGAAAAAGAGCTTCAAGGAAACAGTGATGAGCTTCATACAAGACTAGCTGCTGAACTGGGAATCGATCCTGCAGCCCCAGACTCTAGACAAAAAACGGAAGCTCATCGTCAAGATCTGATAAACAAGATTAGCTCTTTTAAATCAGATCCTTCGAATGCAAACTTTGATGCCATTTATTCGGATGTAAAAGGTGTTCTGAACAGTTACGCAAAACAGCCTCCTTCTGCGGCATCAAACATGACAGGTCCTTACGTAACAAGTCTCAGAGCTTCAATGTATAATCTGTCCGATGCCAATTCATTGGCTGAGCAAGAAACGGATAAAATTGCAAAGCGAGGTGAAAATACACCAGCTAACGCACAGGCCATTAATGAAACGACTCAAAATCAAGGTCAAGCAGCTCGAAGCGAAATCACAAGTGCTCTCGATAATGCAGAAGCTTTTACTAAGTCTTTAGACGCTCTACGGAGTAAAAGCCCAGAAGAGTTCCAGGCTACGATGGGTAATTTTACCGAACAAGATCTAGATCTACTCAAAAAGCAGATTAAAGATTTAAGAGCTAGTGTGGGTTCAACTGGACCAATTTCTCAGGCCCAAATGATTCAGTTAAATCAAATCTGGTCCTCAATGAATCAGATTAATACACAATCAAATTTTCAAGCTGCTGTTAAACAAAATGATCAAACCAATCCAGAAATGCTTCAGCTGGAGCGTGAAGATATTGATCAAAGTCTAAAAGCAGCTCAGACAGAACTAGCAACAGCGACAACAGATGAAGCAAAGGCTGCTGCTCAGCAAAAAATTAGCACTGCAGAAGCTCGTCTGGCAGGACTACAAAATATAGGCAAGCCACCCAGCGCTGAAGCTCAAGCCGTCATACAAGCTTATAACAAAGCATTTAGTGCTGAAGGTCAAGGCACTGTTCAGTCAGCCTTTTCTAAAGTGCAGACCCTTGTTGAAGAACAATCTGTAACTCTTGCCCAACTCCAAGAAGCAGAATCAACACTTACCTCACTCATGGGTGACCGCTCGATTACGGTGCCCCAAAGAGCTCAATTAGATCAACAACGCCAAGTTGTAAGGATAGCTCAAGAAGCTCTGCAAAACGGCCAGCCCATCAACCTGACAGAGGCACAGGCCCCCATCTTTGAATCTGTCATGTCGTCACTCAGGAGCACATCGACCCCTCGCACAAATACATCAACCACAAATTATCAGTTACCCTCGCTCAATTTGCAGAATCCAGGTTATGGCTATAGCACGACAAGCGGACTGTTTGCTGATTACAACTATCAGTTACCTCTCAACTTGTCGCCAATGTCCCTCTCCTTATCGCCCAGTCTGCCAAATTATTCTATAGGTACGCTTTACTCAGGCGCCCTCAATACATCAATGCCTGATATCAATTTGCAAACATCTGCAACGGGTGACTTAGTTCTGGCAGGCAACAGTACCAGTAATTTTCTAAACCCATCAGCTGGTTTTTCAACTGGCATACGCATGCCGAGCCTAAACCTTAATATGGGAACACCAGCAAGTGACACTTCAACAGTTGGTCAATCAGTTGTACGGCTACCGGTTCAAACGACCGGCCAATCAACTGCATCACCTGTACAGATTCCCGGCCAGCAAGCAGCTGCTCTTACGCTGCGTGAATCACTGATGAATAATGCTTCAAGACTTGCTGAAGGCTCTTCAGAATTAGGCCAAAGTGCCATGACGCCAGAAAATCAGGTACGAGTTGCAACACTTGAAAAAATAGCAAACAACAGGTCTCTTGTAGCAAGCTTATCAAAGGAAGAACTGGACGATAGCCGGGAATACATAGCCAGAACGATTGGTCAACTGCGAGCTGGCGAAACAGTCGAAAATATTGATGAGTTGATAGCTGCATACAATGCTCTTGATAAATCAGCGGGCCCTGATGCGGCAGCATCCAGCGTAGCAGCAGCTTTTGCAAGCCTGCAAACCAATGTCCCTTTTGGGGACGTCCAAAATCATCTGACAAATCTGCAAAATGATCCCACTCTACGCGAAACATTTAAGCAAAAAACAGATCAGGCGCTTGCACAAAATGTCACGCAAGAAAATCAGCGCGAAAATGCTGGTAAGAACACAATTAATACTGGCGCAGGGACAGGAACAAGTGCTTTAAATGGACTTGCTCAGCAAAGTGGTTTTGTTCCTGGTGGAGAAAAGACAGCCTCTCTGCATTTTGCACAATTAGATGATGCCAAATTTGCACAATTAGATATTCCGGGTCGCATCGCAGAACTGGATCGGCAAATTGCTCAGGCCTCTGGTGGGTCTGCCGCGTCTCAAACAGATAGTGCAGCATTAACTCAAATGCGGCTGGATCGTGCACAATTGGCCGCTACAGTAGAATATCGCGCAGCTTATCAGACACGAATGCAGAGTTTGGATCAAGGTATTACTCGTCTTGAAAATCAGTTAAAAGCTCTGACTCCACCATCCGAGACAAATAGTGCAGCACGCACAGCATTAGCTGCACAGATTAAAGAAATGGATGACATCAGAAAGGCCGTTAAGTCAGAAAGAGAGCTATCAGTTCCAGAACGAGAAGCTGTGGCTCGCGCAGAAATGCTTCGTGTTACTGGTGCAACGATTTCACATCTTAATCAGCTCAATAACAGTAACAATAGCCCTGAATTCAAAGCTATTTATGCAAGGTACACTGAATTGCTCAGAAATGGTAATTTCAGTCTTGCACAGATGAATGAAGTCTTTGAGATGATTCAGACTGCTGCATCGTCAGGTTCGCCCACCTTCCGTCTTCCCAATCCACCGCTTAATCTACGTGTAACAACTGTTGAAGACATTCCACCAGCCACTGGCTCAGACGGACAGATTGAAGTACGTTCAGAAAATATTACACTTGGTCAAGGTAACCAAAATAACATTGTTTTAAGAGCAGCTGCAGGCGCAGTAGCAGAACTGGAAAATTTTCAGGTTCATACTCGTACGGCAAGAGGCGTCATCAATATGGACGTTTCCACCCTCGCGGGAGGAAATGGTTTTACAGTAGCAGGCCCGCGTGGACGTCAAACAACTGTGGAGATGTCTTCAAACGGTCAGGAATTCACTATAACGGGTCCAAATGGCACAAGTACTTTTAATGCCACGATGTTAACTACGCCTGGGCCGATGAGAGATGCAGCACTAAGAAGATTATCCGATCCCAACAGTTTGCCAAGTCAGATCGTTAATCGACTAGCTTCATCGGGAGCTATATCTCCCGAGTTACAGGCTGTCTTTTCATCACTGCAAACAGGTGGCGCTCCACCTTCAAATGCAACGCCTCAAAATGCAGCTCTTACAGGTGTATCAAACTCACCGAGCACGACAACATTGTCTCCTACAACTGCAGGCGTAGTGAGCCAAGACAGCATGTTTGCAAGTTCAGACTGGATAACGAACTCTGGCGGTGCGAGCATAAGTGATCCAACTGGCAGCATTCCACCTCGCCCCATGAGTGAACTTGGACCTGATGCAGACCCGCCCCCAACTGTGGCAGAAGCCGCATTATATTCAGTAGAACAACCCCAGACTTTGTCTGAGGATGACAGACGTATCGCTCTTCGAAATATTAACGAAACTAATCAAGTCATTGATGATACTCGTGCTGATATATCCGAAACGCTTAAAACTATCAACGATAATTTAGCTTCGTTTAACGTTTCACAAGCCAGAGAATTTGATGATATTTTCGACAACATGATGGTTGGACTGGCCCTGCAAGCTGGTATTCCACCACGTGAAATCGAGCAGATGGCAAAGAATGATCCAAGCCTGTCTCGTGAAACGCTCGCGGCCATTGAAAAAGCGAATCAACTTGAAGCTGAATTAGATCTAGCCCCAATGCCCCCCGTGAGCGGCGATCAGCTCTTTGGAGAATGGATTACCGAAACAATGGGTATCATCCGAAATTGGGATGAAGCCACTCGACAGGTCATCATGGCACAAATTGCCAAACAAATGATGGATCAAGTGATCAACACCTTCTACAAAGATAAACAAGATGAAAGTTCTGGCTACCACGAATCTCAAATAGCAAACTTACGTTCAGCCAGAACAGCAACTGTTCAACAAGATCGTCAGGGCAGAGACGTTCAATCAGCAGAAAATAGCCAGGCTATTGCCGCCCAAAGTGGGGGAGCAAGAGCAGGAGATCGTTCAGCAGCCTTTAATCAAGCTTCTAAACCACAATCTGTTGAGGAAGCTCGTCAAGGCTTACGAGACAGCATCACAAAAGCGAGAAATAGCACCCCGCC
>CAJYHH010000207.1 GCA_913773825.1 Candidatus Sericytochromatia bacterium
CTTGCGATGATGCTTGAAAATCAACGCCGTGACGAAGCGATGAGGCAGCTTAATCTGCGCTATGAACTGGCTGCTCGGGCCACAAATGATGTGATTTGGGACTGGGACCTGTCTCAGGCTCAGGTTAGCTGGAGTGAGTCGCTGCGTAACCGGTTTGGGCATGCTGAATTATTGACGGATGCTGACTGGCGCTTTAAGCAGATTCATCCTGATGATCAAACGTCTGTCAAACAGGGCTTGCTGGCTCATCTTGAGGCCCGTTTACCCCATTGGCAGGCTGAATATCGCTTTGCCCATGCTGATGGCAGCTATAGCCATATTCTCGATCGGGCTTATCTGGTGCTGGACGATCACAATCAAGCCTTGCGAATGCTGGGAGCGATGCAAGATATAACCGAACATAAACAGGCTGAAGATCAGTTGCGCAAAAGTGAGCTGCATCTGCTGACTTCTCAGAAAATTGCCCATGTTGGCAGTTGGGAAGTTGATTTATTAGCGGGTGTATCGCTTGAAGCTGCACCTGTTTACTGGTCTGAAGAATGTTACCGGGTTTTTGGCTACGAACCCCATACGGTTATACCCAGTGTGCCCTTAGTCTTTAGTCGGATTCACCCTGATGATCTGGCTGAGGTCCAGGCTGCTGTTATGCATACGCTCACAACCGGTGAGCTTTATAGCATTGAACATCGGGCGATTTTACCTGATGGTCGTGAACGCCAGCTCTGGCAGCGGGCTGAACTGGCGCTTGATCCTGTAACAGGAACGCCCGCAAGAGTGATTGGGACGGTTCAGGATATCAGCGAGCGTAAACAAGCCGAAGCCGCCCTACGGATGAGCAAACAACGTCATGAATTTGCTGCCCAGGCTGCTAATCAGGCAATTTGGGACTGGAATTTGGCGGATAATCAGATCTACTGGAACTCTGCGCTGGAAGCTCTGTTTGGCTATTCAAGTGAGCAGATTGGTTCTGATTTAGCCTGGTGGCAAGCCAGAATCCATCCAGCTGACCGTGAGCGGGTGTATCAGTCGCTGCAGCAGCATATTCAGGCAGGCCGTCCTCATTGGCAAGCCAGCTATCGCTTTTGTGCAGCTGACGGCAATTATCTTCAGGTTTTAGATCAGGCGTATTTATTGCTGACAGAAAAGGGCGAACCTGTGCGGATGATTGGGACTTTACAGCTTGATTCACAAGTTGAGTTGACCTAAGCGATTTGACAAAGCGTCAGCCTTTTTTCAGAATAGTTCAGTTGCGTTGAATCAACGCTCTGGAGGTTTAAATGTTTGGTCTGGATACCCTGCCCTTGGCCCTGCGTGTGTTGTTGGGGATTGTGGTGGTGCTGATGGCGCTGCCATTTTTGCTGGGGCCGCTTTTACTCAAGGCTCAGCATTTGATTCAGCGCGGTTTTCGGATTGATGCTCAGTCAGCTGATAAAGTACCCGCTGAAGCTCGCGAAAAAATTGAAGCCGATCGGACTGCACTAGAAGCAGAGCAGTTTGAATGGTTGGGTTATTATCATCTCTGGAACTACGCTGTTGGTACTCAAGCCTGGTTTGGGCTTTGGCGCAATCTGAAGCAGGCAGAGCAGCTTGCCATGAGTGCAGCCTTGTATCAGGAAGTTCCTCAAGCTCCGTCAGAGACGACTCAGCCGGCTGAGTATCGTTTTGCGCTGAACTATACAGAGATCTCTGGCTTGTTTGCAGATGGGTTTTGCCTCTGTATTAACAACGCTGAGCAGTCAGGTGCTTTTGATTCTGACTCTAAGCTGATGCTGCGTTATCCGGAGCGGTCTGCTGCACAGCTGTTAAGGCTTTATCAGGCGATATCTGCTCGGCATCCAGGTTGCCGTCAGCCTGAGGCTGTACCCGCAGGAAAAGAAGTTGAGCAGATTCGAAAGCAGATGCTTAAAGAGCTGGATAAACAGGTCAAAGAAGGCATTTATCATTTAGACGCGCAGCAGCAATATCGTCTGACTTGGACAGGAGCGATTGTCAT
Organism: Candidatus Sericytochromatia bacterium; assembly: GCA_913773825.1. Classification (GTDB taxonomy): domain Bacteria; phylum Cyanobacteriota; class Sericytochromatia; order UBA7694; family UBA7694; genus CAJYHH01. The sequence continues at coordinate 1,994 of CAJYHH010000207.1, forward strand.
GACCATGCGCCATCTACCGCCTTTTACTTTACTACGCCGTCTATCAGAAGCGCAGACTGCGGCACGTTGGGCACGTGGTGCTGTTTAAAGCTATAAACTCTATCAAAAATGGCAAAAAACAAAAACGCGGAAGCTCGAGGGGGCTTCCGCGCAGCTGATGATGCAGATCTCAGCTGTTGGTAAAGTTCTTCTGACTTTTTAAAAATCAGTCACAATGGGAACGGCTTTATCGCTTATAGCGGTTAGCTACAAGTCACAAGTCGGGCACAGACTCAACAAGTTAGCTATTTATAGCTTTACCTAAGGTTTAATCTGGCTGGGGACTGACTGTTTTGTCGAATAGTTTTATTATAGGCTTGATGTAACGAAATGTAAAGATAGTTGAAGTTAATTGAAGTTGGAAAAAATAAATCTTTTCTGGACCTGACATCTGGAGGGTCTATCGCGCACAATGACTCATCATTGCTTTTTGATTTTTGAGTGGAGGAACCCATGATTGTACAAGACGAGCAAGACCGCAAAGCTCTGCGCAAAATTGGCCAGATAGTCGGTCAGGTTTTACAGACCATGATTCAGGCGGCTAAACCAGGCATGACAACGCTTGAACTCGATACGCTCGGTCGTGAACTCTTAGATAAACACAAAGCGCGTTCAGCGCCGATTTTGCTCTATAACTTTCCGGGGGCAACCTGTATTAGCGTGGCGCCTGCTGTGGCTCATGGGATTCCGGATCAAACAGTTCTCAAAGCGGGAGATTTGGTCAATGTCGATGTCTCAGCTGAGTTGGAAGGCTATTTTGGCGACTGTGGCGCTTCGTTTGTGGTGCCGGGTGCTGATGATGACTTAGCCAAAGCCAGAGCAGAACATGTGGGTGAAGGCCGTGTGGTCTTTGATCAGATTGTGGGTTCAATCAAGGGGGATTTACCCTTTTTTCGCCTGGGGCAGATTATGCAGCAGCGGGCTGCAGCCAAAGGGTTTACTTTGATTCGCAATCTTTGCAGCCATGGGGTTGGACGTCATCTTCATGAAGAGCCGCGCCTGATTTTGCCCTTTCCAGACTTTGAAGACAAACGTCTGCTGACGCCCAATCTGGTAATTACCATTGAGCCGTTTATTTCAAAAGGCTCGGAAGAAATTGTTCAGTCTACCGATGGCTGGACGCTGATTCCACGTCACGCTGAAGACACAGTTCAGTTTGAACATTCGATGATTATTACCGCCAAGGGGCGAGAGCTGCTGACCGAGCCCTGATGCTAAACCATGCCCATGATCAAATCAGAGGGATCTTGGATGTGAGTAAAAGGCATCTGATATATCTGTTTGTGTTGATGATGGCGGGGATTATCATGCCTGTTGACGATCTGGCTTTGATTTCACCAGGCACCGGTCTCTTTTTAATCGGGCTGGGTGCTTGGGGGCTTGTGCAAGTTCTCTATCTTTTACCGCTGATTCTGCGGGCAAGGCGTAAACGCAAGTCGATTGCTTATTTACAGGGCTTGATCTTAGGTGCTTTGCCCCCCTTTTTGCCTTCGCTGCTCATCTTATTACGCTAATCAGAGGTTTGGATGCTAAAAGTGTTTGCTGGAATGGGAATGGTTCTGCTGATTCATCTTGTGATTTTTCTTCTGGTGGCTTTGCTGGGCGGTTATTTGTTTATTTTGTTTTTGCTGGGCCTGCCCGTTTTACAGCTGGTTTATGTCTTACCCTTAGCGTGGTGGTTTAGACGTCAAAAGCGGTTTGACTATTTTAAGGGCGTACTGCTTGGCGCTGGTTTGACGCTGTTGCTGAGCTTGATTGCAGGCCTGTATTTTGGCTTATTGGGTGTGACTAATTAGAACGCATGAAACAAGTCTTTTGCTGACTCGTTTAGCTTTATTCTGCTTGTCGCGGCAATTCTTAGCCTGTTAGAATCTCAATGCCATTTCAGTTTTATTAAATATTTGTTGGCAGTTGTTAAAGTTTGGCATTGTGTCACAGTCTGAGAGGCGATAACAGAGTTAGAGTTTTGAGAGTACAGAATAATGAAAAAAGACACCATATCCCCGATTGACCCGCGAATATCCAGATTAATTCAACAGACCCTGATCGAGATCCGGCAAGCCTCTCCCACTGGCCTCAACCCGCTCGAAAGCGCACTTGAAGCTTATCGCTTGCGCCTTCAGACTCTTGCACCGAATCTGCTGATGAGCATGCAGAAAGAGCTGACTGAGCGGATTATGCAAGAAAACGATCTCAGTTCTCGCTTTGTTTTAAAGCTGATGTATGATGTGACCGATGCTGTACGTGACGGCCGTCGGCCAGCTTATCTGATGACGGTTTTAAGCCCTTAGAGCGTGATGATTGAGACCTGATTGTCAGGTCTCGGGCTCTCTGCTTAAAGCCCCATGTTATGCTGCTGGCAAAGCAATTTGCTGGAGGCTGACATGACGGAGACAACTCATACACTTGATCTGGCTGGGCTGATGCCTGCTGACTGGCGTGATTTATTAGCTGAAGAACTGGATAAGCCTTATTTTAAAAAACTCGAGGCTTATGTCGCCCAAGAGATGGCGACCCAGACGGTTTTTCCTGAACGCGACAATCTCTTTGCTGCTTTTCACCATACGCCAGTTGAACAAGTGCGTGTGCTGCTGCTGGGCCAGGACCCTTATCACGGCGAAGGCCAGGCCCATGGTCTGAGTTTTTCGGTTCTACCGGGAACGAAGTTCCCGCCTTCGCTGCGTAATATTTTTAAAGAGCTTAAGACAGACCTTGGTGTTGAGATGCCAACAAGCGGGGATTTAAGCCCCTGGGCTGATCAGGGAGTACTCTTGCTCAATGCGGTTCTAACGGTCAGAGCCCATGCTGCTGCATCTCATAAAGCCCAAGGCTGGGAGACCTTTACAGATGCTGTAATTAGCAAAATCAGTCAACACAAAGAACACGTTGTGTTTTTGCTCTGGGGTGCTTACGCCAAAAAGAAAAAAGCCCTGATCGATACATCTAAACACGTGGTGATTGAAGGTATTCACCCTTCACCCCTGTCAGCTAACAACGGCTTTTTTGGCAGTCGGCCCTTTTCAGCCATTAATGCTGCTTTAGGTCAATGGAACGAGCCTGAAATTAACTGGCAGCTGTGAGCGCGCTTTGCGCGCTGCTAGTAGCTAGTGGCAAAATCTGCTACGAGCAACCAGCTACCAGCCACTAGCGATTAGGTTTGCTCCATCCAGTGCACCAGCTTTTTCATTTCGAGCTTCATTTGTTCTTGTGGAAGCTGAATAAAGCCGCCGTGGCCGGGTAAAACCCATTCAAAGTCATAGTTGACAAGTTTGGCGGTTGAGTTCGTTTGCTCATTCCAGGAGTACCAGCAGACTGAATGGCCTGCACTTAAGGCATTACGCCCTTTACTCCACCAGAGATGATCGCCGCTAAAGAGAATGTTTTTGTAAAGCAGCACAATATGGCCACGAGTATGGCCGGGTGTGGGGATGATCGTAAAATCACTGCCCCAGCTGATAGGATTTTTGCCTGTAATAAAGTGTTCGGCATCAGGCTGAGAGCTTTTTTCATAAGCATGAATAATCCGCTCAGCCTTAAAATGATCTGCAAAGCGATGGGCTTCGCCGACATCATCGCGATGGGTCAGAAAAATCCAGCGCAGGCCACCCAGGGCCTCAATTGCTTCAACCAAGGGTTTGACAAAGCGCGGGGAATCAACCAGCCAGTTGCCCTCGGGATGTTGAATCAGCCAGCTGCTGCCGCCAAAAGATTCTTCCATCGCAAAGCCGCAGTAATAAACACCAGGCGCTGTTTCAAGTGGAAAGTCTTTTATCGCTTCCTGAATCAGAATCTGATGATCGGGATTACGACTGCCAATTGAGTCAGTTGGGCAGCAAACGGCTGCGCGAGCAGACTGATGTAGCTCAGTTGCTTCATGGGGTTGCCTAACCACGCCAGAATAAGCCGAAAATTCGCCAAATACCGTAGGTGCTAAATGGCGGCAAGTACCACAATCGATGCAGCGTAAATCAACAAACCAGTCACCGGGAACATTGTCGGGATGAGGACGGGATGAATCAGCCATAACCTTATGATACAGGATTGAAGGGCTGTTCGCTGCTTGCAAGGTCTTTTAAGTCTGACAAATGAGTGGGTTCTAGATCCGGTTCTCTATTTAGAGCATTTACCTGGAAGATTGGGCTTTAAAGCTTTTACAATAGCAATATTATTTGAGTCACTCAGAGGATTTTAAAAAATGAAAGTCTATATTTCAGCTGATATTGAAGGTGTTACAGGCATTAATCATTGGGATGAAACCAATAAAACCAAACCTGATTTTCCTGAATACCGCGAACAAATGACCCGTGAAGTGGCGGCAGCCTGTGAAGCCGCTACGGCTGCTGGTGCAAAAGAAATCTGGGTCAAAGATGCTCACTGGACAGGACGTAATCTGATTGCTGAAAAGCTTCCTGAAAACGTCAAACTGATTCGTGGTTGGAGTGGTCACCCTTTTTCGATGGTGCAAGAAATTGATTCCAGCTTTGATGCTGCGATGATGATTGGTTATCACGATGCTGCGGGTACAAATAGCAATACACTGGCACATACCATGGTGGGCTCAGTGGTTGAGAGCATTTACATTAACGATGAGCTCGCTTCAGAGTTTCATCTGCATAGCTGGGTCTGTCTAAGCAAAGGGGTACCGGTTGTGCTGGTTTCTGGCGATCAGGGCTTAGCTGATGTTGTCAAAGCCTTTAACCCAAATATCAGCACGGTTGCGGTTAATCAAGGGATTGGGGATTCAACCGTTTCGATTCATCCTGTACTGGCGCTTAAACAGATTAAAGAAGCTGTTGGCAGCGCGCTAAAAGCTGATCTCAAACAGTGTTTAAAAGTACTTCCTGACAGCTTTGCGGTTGAGCTCAATTATCGTGAGCATCGCCAGGCTTATAAAGCTGGCTTTTTTCCAGGCGTTGAGCAAACGGGCCCCAAACAGATTCGCTTTAACGCGCCTAATCCCTATGAGATGATGCGTACGCTGTTGTTTGTGCTTTAAATAACTTCGGTTATTAACTTCATTCTAAAAACCTAAAAAACCCACCGCTTATGCGGTGGGAGAGGAATGCTTGACCAAGCAAGAACGTTTTAGAATTTAGGTTTGAAGGCTGTTTAAGATCTGCTTAGACAGCCTTGCTTAAGTTCTCAGCTGGGGGCGTGAATGGACCAGTAGCCGCGAACATCGCGAATATCGGGGCCAACCGGGCCTTTACCCCAGTAATGGTCATTGCTGTTGGTGACACCACCTGGGCCAATCACACCCATGTAGCCGTAGATTACGCTAGAGGGCTGGGCTTCAGCCGCCATCTGGGCCCAAGAGCTTCGAATCGTGCGGTTTTCAGCCAGTAGATTTCGGGCCAGACGGTCACCTTCGATTGTGTTGTCAAAGCTAACGGTGGCATAGCCAGCTAAGAGATGCAGGCCTTGAAAGACGCGGCCCCAGCGGTCAAAGTGATGTAAGCCGCCTTCGTCGCGCTGCAGAGGTCCACAGGCTGCAATCATCAGCCATTCCAGCTCACGTTCGCCATAAGAGGCGTCAGTGTATTCCAGTGCACCGTCATCACGGGTGCCAGGGAAGGTAAAGAGATTGCCGTTTGCATGACCGGTGTAGAACACCATATCGACATTGTCGCTGTAGTTGGTGTCGTTACCACCCATTGAGACTTTTTTAAAGTCTTCCTCCCAAGCGGCATAGTCGCCAAAGTTAAACTCAACCGGGACCCCACGATTGCGGAAGCCGTTTACAAAGCCATGAGCATTGTCGCGAGATCCTCCCAGACCCTGTGACAGGCCCACCCACTCTGTACCAGCGTCATAGCGGCCTGGCATCATGGTTTTAAACGCATTGGTATCAATCATTTTGAGCTGGCTGCTGTCAACAGCTCGGCTGATCTGAGCACTGCTGCTCAGGCCATTGGCATCGGTGACGGTCAGATACAAGGTTTCGGTATCTGAGCGCATTCTGCCGCTTAAGCCATAATCAATTTCGGGTTTTTCGCCAAAGGCTGTATCAAGTTGCCCATTAGCTGAACTCCAGCTGTAGCGGTAAG
>CAJYHH010000208.1 GCA_913773825.1 Candidatus Sericytochromatia bacterium
CTAACAAAAGCGCGGGTAATTGATAACAGAGACTTTTACCACCCCCAGTCGGAAAAACCGCCAGAGCAGAACGTCCTTCAAGCAGAGTCTGAATCACAGCTGCCTGACCGGGTCGAAAATCGGCAAAGCCAAAGACCCGTTTAAGCTCATCACGCGCCTGATTAAGCTGAGTAATCGAAGTCATAAGCCGCACCTCAAACCTTAAAGAATCTTGTGGGACATCAGCATAGCCAGAAAAATCAGACCAGGCCAAGCGATTTGAAAAAAGCTTTCTGAGCTAGACTAAGCTTAAAGAACGCTGATTTGTCTGAGTGTCCAAACTTAAAATTTTGAAGAGGAGCACAAACATGACTGATTTACTTCAAGACTTTAGGTTACCTGGCCATCAGGGAATCTACGTGATCGGCTCGTTTGACCGCAAAACCTCGCTTTATTATCAGCAGGTCCGCGCCTTCAATCTGATTTGGCTTTTATCTGAAGCGGGTCAGCTAACAGATCTTCAAGCAGATGACATTTGTGTACTCGGCGGTGGGATTGCAGGGGTGACAGCGGCTCGCGCCCTACTGGCTCAAGGTCAGAGTCTGACATTGTTAGAAAAAAGCCCTGAATTACTGTCGCTCCAGCGCCATAATCATACCCGCAGGATTCATCCCCATCTCTACAGCTGGCCCAGTCCAGAAGCCAACAATCCCCAGGCTGATTTACCCCTGCTCAACTGGCGAGCTGGCATTAGCGCAGAAGTAGCAGCAAACTGGCTCAGTGAATTTACACAAGCTGCTAAAGGCTTAGCAAACATTCAGCTCAAGGCACAGGCAACCGAACTTACAGCCTCAGAAACACAGGCAGGATCTTATCAGCTTAGCTGGCAACAAGGCGAAAAAACCCAGACCCAGACTTTTCAGACTCAAACTTTTAAAATCCTGATTCTGGCTTTAGGTGTTGGTGTCGAGCGCACAGTGGCAGGCCTGCCGCTGCATTCTTATTGGGAAGACGATGGGCTTCATCTAAAAAGCCAAGCAGAGCTGCTCATTTCTGGCTGTGGTGAAGGGGGCTTGTTAGAAGCGCTAAGGCTCAGGCTTAAACATTTTGATCCAGAATACTGGGCGAATCAGATAAACGATCCTGAGCTTAAAACTCAGATTCTGGCCTGGGAACAAGCAGCGGCCGATCAAAACGACCCCGCTGATTTTCTAACGCAGCATTATCTAAAACTCGATTTGCCCCAGCTTGATCAGCAGCTTCAACACCATCTTATAGCGGGTCTAAAAGTGGATTTACATGGTCCACATCCTCGTTCTCCGCTTAATCCGCAGGCAACAGCTCTCAATCGTTTACTGATCTCACGTCTGCTCAAAATGGGTGAGATCAACTATTTGGGTGGCAATCCATTATTAGCGGCTGAACAGATTGTAGACTCCACTTTAGATGCTACACGCTGGCAAGCTTATTTTAGCGATAACAGCCATCGCAGCTATGACCAGATTTTAATTCGCCACGGCGCTTCGTCCGCTTTAAAGCAACAGTTTAGTCAGCTCTGGGAACAGGCCTTAGATTATCGCACTGCGGGCACATCACCTGAATTACTCAAGCCGCTCTGGCCGCGTGGATTTTATCAGCGAGGCTAAAGCGGCTCTGCTATAATCAGGGCCGGAGGACGATCATGGCTAAACTGCTGAATCCAAAATCCTGGGCGGCCTTAAGCCCTATGGGTCTGGGCCACACCAAACCGCATCATCTGATCGAAACCATGCGTATCGCCTGGCAAAACCGTGATAGTGCGGCTTATGCCTGGAAAATCCTCAACGAAGGCGTCTGCGACGGCTGTGCCCTGGGCACCACGGGCATGCGCGACTTTACCCTTGATGGTCTGCATCTCTGTACCATCAGACTCAATTTATTACGTCTTAACACCATGCCCGCCATGGATCCCAAGCTGCTTGAAGATGTTGCCAGCCTGCGCAAACTCGACAGCACAGCCTTACGTGAACTGGGCCGTCTGCCCTACCCCATGCTGCGTTTTAAAGGCGAAAAAGGCTTTA
>CAJYHH010000209.1 GCA_913773825.1 Candidatus Sericytochromatia bacterium
GTTCTTGTAAACGAATCCGACCATCATAAATCTGCAAACTGACAGAACCCACAGCGGCTGTCAGCCAGACCAGCAGAATAGCAGGCGGATAAAGCAAGCCCGCTGTTAAGCCATAATTAGCGTATAAATAGCGACTCTGAGGCTGAAAATAACGCTCTAGCGCAATCCCCATCAGTGGCCCTAAAACAGCCAGTAAATTGAGGTACAACCAAACAAAAACAAGGGGCGTTAATTTGAGTGTGCTTAAGAATACTCCTAACAAAGGCATCACAGCAATCAGCGCAATGGCTATCATGCTAATTAACGCCAGATTTGCCAACATGGCATAAACTAAGACTTGGCGACAGTAATAAACCAACAGTTTTTGTGGCATTTTTAAACCTTGTGGTAGACCTCAGCATTATAGCCTGTAAATTTTCCAGGTAAATCTCGTATTTAGCCTGAATTATTTATGACATTAAGAAATATTTTGTTGGCTTCAAAAATATTTTAAGTCGTTTCAAACCCTTACCAAATCATAAATCTGATATTTTTACTAACACATGTTAATATGCGGTTTATTATAAACTTTTGTTTGAGGTACTTATGCGTTTACCCGTTCTTCGCGTCTGTTTAACTTTGTCTGCTTTTAGCCTGATGCTTCAGCCCATGGCCGCTTTTGCTCAAGCCCAGCCTTCTGCTGAGGCCGCTAAAGCTGATTTTTTACTTTATCAGGGTCTTGATGCCAACCGGCTTCAGATTCAGGAAGCCGCTAAACCGCTTGATTACGCGATTCGCGTTCATCTTTACGAAAAACATCGTCAGCAAATCACCGGCTGGTACGCTGCAGCCAATTTTGTCAGCCCAATTGCTTTAGGCTCAATTGTCCAGGGTGACTTTGACAGCGCCTGGAATATCAGCATCGGTAAAGTCGGCGCCGGTGTGCTGGGTGTACTGGGACTGGCTTTGGTACCGCGCGCCAGCAGTTCATCAAGCTTTAGCGATAATAGCTGGCAGATGTTTGTTGCAGCTCCCTTGATGATCGCGGCTCTGGGCGTTGGCATCTGGAGCATGATTGCCAGTATTAATCAGCCCTTTAACTATGCAGCAGCCTATGATCAAAAGCTGATTGAAACTCTGGGACTCAATCAAACTCAGACCCTGAGCTGGGGCGCTAGCTCAGATGGCCTAGCTTTAAAATGGTCATTTTAAAGACTCAGCTTCAACATCAGGGCTTTTAAGCGCGTTAAAGAGTTCAGGCAGATGAGTCAGATGTTTTTGCATCGCCTCAATGTTGAACTGACGGGTATGCGATAGCAAAGTCCAGGCAAAATGTCCGAGGGCTTCCCATTGATAATGGCGGCTGAAGTTCATCAGCTCTTGGGCAAAAGCTTCCATTTCGTCAAATGAACCACTGTTGCGCACCTGCTGCCAGCGCGGCAGCAACTGATGCTCAAGTCGTCTAGCCTGCTCTGAAATCAGGGCAGGCTTTTCCATGATATTTGTAGCAGGCTCTGGAAGCGTTTCAGGTTCAAGCAGACGCCGCAACAAGCGATAAAATACAGCCAAATCCAGCGGCTTGATCAACATCTCGTTAAACAGCGCATGAGTTTCAGGTAGCTGAAATTCATCTGCCTGGGTTGCAGTTAAAGCCACAATCGGCAGCTGCTGACAACCAGGCAGCGCCCGCAGGCGTCGGGCGGTCTCATAACCATCCATATCGGGCATGCGTAAATCCAACAGCACCAGGTCAGGACGCTCAAGTGCCGCCTGTTCAAGCGCAGCAGCTCCACTTGCGGCTTCATTGACCCGCAGGCGGGTTGGCCAGAGCGCCTCGCGCAGCAAACGCAGGTTTTCAGGCACATCGTCCACAATCATTACCAGGCCGTCGCGATTAAAAACCGGGTTGGGTAACCAGGGTGCCTGAGGTGAAGCCGTCATATTCGGAAACATCGGCACATCCGGTAGATACACGCTAAAGCAGCTGCCCTGGCCCGGCTGACCGCGCAGGCTGATACTGCCACTCATCATCTCAACCAGACGGCGAGTAATCGCCAAGCCTAAACCAGTGCCTCCATAGTGTTTGGCGGCTTGACTGGGCTGCTGAACAAAGGACTCAAAAATCGCTGTCTGTGAAGCTGCGGCAATGCCCACACCCGTGTCTTCAACTTCTAAAGTCAGATCCAGACCACCGCTTAAACCCTGAGTTGTGCGTAAGCGCAGCCAGACCCCACCGGCATCTGTAAATTTAACCGCATTGCCAATCAGATTAAACAAAACCTGTCGCAGTCTGACTTCGTCGAGCCAGAAAAAATGTGGGGTATCAGGTTCAATTTCTAAACTCAAGGTCAGGCCTTTTTCTTCAAGCTTAAGCGAAAAAATTTGACCAATTTCATGCATCAGCGCCACCAGATTTAAGGGCTCTGGCTGCAAATACATTTTGCCCGCTTCGATTTTGCTCAGGTCGAGAATGTCGTTAATCAAAGTCATTAAGCTACGTCCACTTGAGCGCACGGCTTCAAGATAACTCTGATGACGGGGATGATTGACCTGCTGATATAGCAAATCCGTAAAGCCTAAAATAGCATTCATCGGGGTGCGAATTTCATGAGACATATTGGTCAGAAACTCAGTTTTGGCCTGATTGGCGCGCTCAGCCTCATCTTTGGCGCGTTGTAACTCAGAGGTGCGCTCCAAAACACGTTGCTCAAGCTCGGTATTCATACGCCGCAGATCTTCTTCAGCCTGTTTATGACGGGTAATGTCCCGCACCTGAACCACACAGCCGACCACTTCTTCACCTTGAAAAACTGGACTTAAAGCGTAATTAAACCAGTACTCCTGG
>CAJYHH010000210.1 GCA_913773825.1 Candidatus Sericytochromatia bacterium
AAAACCCGGCTTGATGATTTAGTGGTGCTTTTACAAACCAGCTATCGCTTTGATGCAAATAGCGGCATTGGTTTATTAGCTTCAGCAGTACAATCCGGCAACGCTGTTGTTGCTCATCAAGTGTTACAAGACCCCATCCGAACAGATATTAGCCTGCGGGATTTACCTGATGGCAGAGCCTTTGCCGTTGAGCTCAATCAGCAGATCCTTGAGGGTTATGCTGATTATTTAGCGGCCGAAAACCCCGAACAGGCGCTTCGTGCCTGGGAGCACTATATGGTGCTGTGCGCTTTGCGGCGTGGGCCCTATGGCGTTGAAGGTCTCAATCAGATGATTGAACTCTTGCTCACGCGAGCCGGGCAGATTCAGGCTCGTAGCCCCTGGTATCATCGCCGTCCGGTGTTGGTAACCGCCAATGATGAGAGCCAGCAATTGTTTAACGGAGATGTGGGCGTCATTTGGAGCGAACAGCGCGGCCGGCCACGGGTCTGGTTTCGGACGGCTGAAGGCCGCTTACGGGATCTGGATCCGGCCCGGCTTAATCAATATGAAAGTGCTTGGGCTTTGACGATTCATAAAAGTCAGGGCTCAGAGTTTAAGCAGATTCTGATGATTCTGCCCGATGCAGATAATGCCTTGCTGACCCGTGAACTGGTCTATACGGGCATTACTCGAGCCAAAGAACAAGTTAGGATCTGGTCAGGTGCGGATTTACTCCGTGCTGCAATTGAACGCCGGATTCAGCGCAGCTCGGGTTTAGCTGACTTACTCGGCAGGCACATTTAGATCAATCACGTAGATCAATTACAATAGATATTACCCATGGGATATACATCTCTGGCTTGCATAGCTTCTAATTCGCATCTTTCCATTTATTGCTATCTGAGTTATCCTGAATCAGTCTCACTTAGTGGTAGATACGGCATGGTGATTTAAAAAAAGCATCAGATCTGAGTTTTCTCTCTGTTGTTTTAGACTCACCACCCACCACTCACCACCCCTAACCCAAACACCCCTCTTGTTCAGGAGATTCAAATGGTTGAAGTTAAACAGATTAAGCTGATGGCCTCTTTCGACTGGAGCATGCGCTATGCCATGAAATCCTTTGTCGACTTCCTCGACCGTCCGCTGAAATACAAAGGCAAAGAATACAAAATTGAGCTTGGTCGCGTGATTGCCGAACCCGTCAAACTCGGCGAAGACCTCTCTGAAGATATGGATTTTGTCGTTGACCGCACCCTGCACTGGAACGACTACTACAAATGCTGGGCTGGCACCGCCGTTAACTCGATGCGCCAGTTTGCCAATCATAGCTACACGTTTAACATCTATGATAAACACAGCACAACTGACCTGCTGACCCGCGCCACCCACCCCAAGGACCGCGTGCCCACCACCGTGCTGCTGCCCCAGTTCAGCGCTTACACCTATGACCAGAAAATGGACGAGCAATGGCGTTATGAGCAGGAGTTAATCCTCGAAAACACAAAAAACGGCTGGGATCCTGAGCGCTCTGAAACCGATTGGAACGAAGTTCAGAACAAACTCAAAAGCTCTGAGCGCCATATGAAAAAAGCGCGAATGATGCGTGAGCAGTTCTATACGTCCGGCAATTACCTCAAAGAAGCCGTTGATACTCATCTTGACGGTAAATTCCCGATCTTCCTGAAAAAGCCCTTTGGCGGCGGCGGCAGCGATGTCTGGAAAGTCGACTCCATGGAAGAACTCTATGACAAATACGACAATCTGACCAAAGGCCGGGCGTTTCATATTCAGGAAGCGATTCTGGACTACGACGACTTTATTCGCTGTATGGCGATTGGCCCCCAGGTTCTGCCGATGCGCTTCCTGCCCGATACCCCGCTGCATGAGCACTACAGCCCTGAAAAACTCGCAGTTGACAAAGAAATGTTCCGCCGTCTGCGCGGCTATGTGCTGTTTATCAACGCCTACCACCGCTGGACCTACAATTCGTTTGAAGCTCTGATCCGTCAGGAAGCGATTCATCCGATCGACTTTGCCAATGCCTGCCCCGACAGTAACTTCACCAGCCTGCACGTTCACTTCCCCTGGCTGATCTGCTCACTGTATAAATGGTTCAGCTTCTGTGCCATTACCGGCAAAGACATGGGTCTGGACCTTGAACAAGTCAAGTTCCTGAGCGTGCTGAACGATAAAAACCTGTCTCAAGAAGAAAAATTTGAGTTCTGTATTACAGAATCTGAAAAATACTTCGAAATCGAAGCTTTTGACGCCTTCTGCGAAGAAAACTTTGCAGATCTCAATGATAAAATGATTGAGTTCTACGATGCTCACTTTGACGATCTGATGCAGATCTTCATTGAGCTCTCTGACTTCCCTGAGCATGAGCATGAGCGCTTCTTCTGGGAATATAAACAGATGATGGACGAAACCTTCCGTCCAAACGCTGAAAAATATCTGACCTCGGTTATTTATAGCTCGTAGCCAGTAGCTAGTCAGGCTTTCGCTACTCGCGACGAGCAACTAGCGACCCGCTTTTTTAAGTCGACTTGCGGCGCCCCT
>CAJYHH010000211.1 GCA_913773825.1 Candidatus Sericytochromatia bacterium
GAACCGTTTCGACTGGCACAGGCTGTTGTGCGGGAATCGGCTGAGCATAAACACGGGGTTGAGCAGGCATCACCGGCTGCGGGATAAAAGCAGCTTGTGCAGCTTGAACTGCTTGTGCAGCTTGAACTGCTTGGGGGACGGGAGTTGGCTGGCTGCTGAGATTCAGGCCGCAACTGCCGCAGAACTGAAAATCCAGCGGCAGGCCTGAATGGCAACTGGGGCACTGGCGCTCTAAGCTGAGTCCACAGCGCCCGCAAAAGTGAAATCGGCTTTCCTGCTGGTAATAACAAGCTGGACAATGGCGATAAATCAGATACTGCATACTCTTAACCCATAACCTACAACGTACCGGTCTGGCCCGGAGCTCAAGCTTTTGGTGACCTGCCTCTCCTGAGGCAAAAAGGTGACTGAACGGAGGATTCTTAGGAATTATACTAAAAGCCTGTCGACAGGCCAAGTTTCTGAACTGTCGACAGGCTTTATTCGGCGGTGATTTTAAAATAGCTGAACCTAAAAGTTGTTAGCCCGAATAAGCAGGCACACCATCTATCCGATAAAGATTTTCGGTTTTGATAAAGTCAAAACCAGCTGCATCAATTCGGCGCAGCAGCGCGCTAATCTGGTCTGAGCGAATCACCGCTTCATTTTGACCGATAAAGCGGCAATGCCAGTGATCTGATCGGCGGGTTTCAGGGAAGGCCTGTGGCCAGACAACCACACCCAGATTGGTAATCAGCTCCAGGTTTAAATCACCCTGAACCTCACTCATCTGTTTGCCGAGCGCTGCGGCATCTTCAGACTTCCAGTCCAGATAGACATCCACACCCGTCAGCTCACGACTGACCTGAGGGCGCTGATAGCTGAATTGAAAGCCTTTATCTGCTGGGGCTAAATAGCTGACCGGTTTGAGCTTTTCAGGATTTTGGCCTAAGCGGGCAATGACAGCCTGGCTAAAAGCTTGGGTGCCTACGCGCTGCTGACTGACGCCTTCGCGATAGATATCCCCGGTGTGAATGCCTGCTTCGATTGTGCGCAGCCAGGCATTGTGAATGGTCTGAGCGACTGCGGGCTGGCCAATCTGCACCAGCATCATCACGGCTGCTAAAAGCAGGCCAGAAGGATTGGCCAGATCTTGTCCGGCAATTGTCGGGGCCGAGCCATGAATCGCTTCGAACATCACGCAGCTGTCACCGACATTAGACGAGCCGCCTAAGCCAATTGAACCGGTTGTAATCTGAGCGACAACGTCACTGAGAATATCCCCGTAAAGATTGGGAATGACAATCACGTCAAACGCCTGGGGGGTATCGGTCAGTTTGGCGGTGCCGGTATCCAGGCTCTGGTGTTCGTATTCAATCCCAGGGTAATCCTGAGCAATTTCGTTAAAGATCTGATGAAAAAAGCCATCGGTAAATTCCATAATTTTGTCTTTGGAAAAAGCCGAGACTTTTTTACGGCCGTTTTGGCGGGCGTATTCAAAGGCGTAGCGAATGATTTTTTCGCAGCCCGGACGTGAAATCAGCTTAAGACACTGATACACATCCGTGGTCTGGCGATGCTCAATGCCGCCGTAGAGATCTTCTTCGTTTTCGCGAATAATCACCACATCCAGCGTCGGATGTTTGGTCTGAATAAACGGATAATAGCTCATACAGGGTCGTACATTGGCGTACAGGCCCATGGTTTTACGGATTGTGACGTTGAGACTTTTATAGCCGCCACCCTGAGGGGTTGTGATTGGCGCTTTTAAAAAAATCTGAGTCCGGCGCAGGGATTCCCAGGCATGATCAGGAATGCCCGTGGGGTGCCCCGCGAGATAGACCTTTTCGCCAATTTCAATCACCTCAGGCGCAATTTGGGCGCCTGCTGCTTCCAGAATACTCAGTGTGGCGGTCATAATTTCAGGCCCGATTCCGTCGCCGTAAGCGACGGTAATCGGGTATTTGCTGACAGCGCTCATTTGCGTCGGGCTCCGTTTTTGCCTTCGCCTTTCAGGCCAAATACCGGAATAATCCCGCCGCCAGCGCTGACGTTAATTACTTTGGATTCAGAAATGCGGCCCAGACAGCCCACGTATTCGCCGTTAAAGACATACGGGTTAAGGTTGAGATTTTTCATTTCCATCACCACTTTATTGTCGCGAATGACGGGGAACTCGTATTCGGGGATCGCAACCGCTTCCTGCACAATCCACCACGGGCAGCCCATGGCGGATTCTACCGCACTGGCCCATTTGCCTTTATCAGTAAATTTGCCCACATAGACTTCATAGCCACCAGCTGCCCAAGTCGGTTTCAGCACCAGGTTATCCTGATTTTTGATCACATAGTCCTGGAGCGAAATATCGCGGCCATCGGCGCTTTGGGTAATGGTTTCGTCCATTTTGCGCGTCCAGGGAATATGGTCAGCAATACAGATTGCTTCTTCTTTGGTGAAATAATGATGGTTTTCATCATTGCTTAAAAAGCTGAGCAATTCTTTTTGAGAGCCAATTGTGGCTCTGAATGAATTGACCTGGCAGACGGCACCATCAGCTAAAGCGTTTAAGAAGTCTTTCATTTCACGCGGGTAGCGCTTAAAGAAAGTAAAGCGCAGGCACATATTGACAATGTCAAACTGCACATTGCCTGAATACAGCTTGCCGTTGCGATATTCAAATTCACGCGGATCAATACAGTTAGCTTCGATGCCGTGTTCAATTAAATAATCGCGCACAATCTCTGAATCAGAGCCCGGCAAAAATTCTTTAAAGCTGACTAAAGCAACGCGAGGGCGCTCTTTTTTGCCGCCCCATTCGCGATAGCAGCTCAGCAGGGATTCTTTAAGTGCGTGCAGCATCGGCCGGTCGCTGACATTGCAGTACTCTGCAATTAAGTCTTTATACAGCGGCGAGTGAATCAGCATCTCTTCATAAGTGTCTAACCAGCCGCGGCCACCGGGATTGTCGGTGTTAAACTCAATAAATTTTAAGTCTTTGCCGTCATAAAGCGCGTCATGGCGGCTGAGCATGGTGGGTTTTTTATAGCCGGGGTCCCAGTTAATCCACTCAACGGGTAAATCAGGGTAAGGCAGATAGCTGCGCACGTATTCGTCTTCAAAATAAAGATTGACGGCTTTGTCTAAAATTTTGTCGAGGTCGGTTGCGGCTTTGGCGATTCGGTCAACAGAAGCCTGTTTTAAAAACATCGGCGCTAAGGTGACGGGTAAAATGCCGCCATCACCGTAAACGCAGCGGCGTTTAATCAGGGTCTGCATAAACTGCTGGCGATGTTTAATCACTTCGCGCGGATGGTCAATCATCCAGTCTGTCAGGGCTTTTTCAGCGCTTTCAAAGCTCTGTTCGAG
>CAJYHH010000212.1 GCA_913773825.1 Candidatus Sericytochromatia bacterium
TGTGAGCGATAACGCCGGATTTGTTCACGCTTATGCGGCTCTTGATCTTCAAGCCAGCTGCTAATACCCAGCAGGGATTGTAATAAGACCAGCACCCAGTTTTCACTGTCGCTGCTGCGGCCGAGGCGATTGACCTGTTCGCTAATCCGGCTGCTGACGTCAGCTAACTGGGAACCCACTCCCATCATCCAGTTGCCCAGTTGATTAGATTTTGGCTGTAGCAAAGGCATGGCTTCAGCTAATAGTTCCTGAATCTGGGCAATCGCTTCAGCCTGAGCTGGTGGAGCATCTGTGCCTTGTAGTAAGCTCTGCATCTGGCCCAATAATTGCTGAACCGTTCCAATCCAGTGCTGGGGCTGATGTTTACCCGTCAGCAAATGGGTCACGGCCTGCAGACTGCCCTGGCTTTGGGGTAAAGGTAAATTGGGTAAAAGTCGTGATGCTTGTAGCCGGGCTTCGCTAGGCGCTTGCTGGCTATCTTGTAGCATCTGACGAGCGTTTTTCGCTTCTTCAGGGTCCAGATCAGGAAACAGCTGCTGCTGCTGGGTTTCGCTCCGCGTCGACAAATCCTGCTTCATTCTGACTAATAGCTCATCGCTCAAAAACGAGAGAATTTTAGAGATACTGGTAAAGCGCTCGCTGGGCGGCAGTTTGCGCACATATTGCGAAACAATCTCAACATGCGCCGGTATCAAAGGCATAGAACTCTTTAATAGTACCGCCATGGCGTCAAGACGGTCATGAGAACCTTCCATCAGCGTCAGAACCTGCTGCAGCATTTCTGGACTCTGAATCTGAATGCCCCAACGTTCAAGGTGCTGGCGTATATTTTGCAGATTGGGGTCAATATATTGTTCAGGGCTGGTGGGTAAAAGTTCAGGTTTAGCAGTCACCGTTTTAATCGGCAGCTCGCTGCGGGTTTCAAGCTTGGGCAAAATCGTCTTGAGCTGATAAAACAGACCACTCAACTGATCCTGAACCTGCTGAAGTAAAACCGGCTGGCCTTTGGTGCCCTGGGGCTGCAAAAGCTGCATCCAGCTTTGAGTTGGACTTTGCTGGGCCAAACTGCCTGATTCTGCTTTTTGGCTCTGGGGCCGCAGCTCTAAAATTTGACGACAGAGCTCAGCTAAAGCCTTTAAATCAGATTGGCCGGGGGCATTCTGAGGCAGAGTGCGCAGCTGAACCTGCAGTTTTTGCAGCAGGGCATCTAAAGCTTCCAGATCTTTGATAGCAGCTGGATTTAGACCCGCAGATGTTCTAAAAACCGCCAGCTGTTGCCGCAATTCCCCAATTTGCAGATTGGCAGCAAAGTCAGGCAAGCCAGATCTGGCACTGACCTGTTCCCAGTTTTCTGGCAGGAGGGGTAAATCTTCACCCAGTAAGGTGCTCAGGCGGCTGAGTGCGCTGCCGCCTTCAAGCTCAGAGTTAATCAGCTTGAGCAACTGGGGTGAAAGATGCAGAAGAATCTCGCTAACACCCTGACGGCGCCAGACTGGGGGCAGATGTTCAATGTACTGCAGCACGGTCTGAACATTGCGAGAAACCAAAGGCAAACCGCCTTTAAGCAGCATCCCCATCGCATCAACGGCATCGGCATTGCCACCACTTTGAGCCCAGATCTCTTCAAGCTGGGTTTCAGGCAGATTCTGAATTCCAAACCCAGCCAGTTGTTCTTTAACTTTGCCCAGCGGATTGCGCAGATTATTCAGCGGCTGTAGCCATTGCTGCAGCGCTGACTGCAAGGCTTCGGGGCGACCTTGCAGCAGCCAGGTCTGAATCGCCTGAACCAGCTGATTTTGCTGGGTTGGTGGCGTCAGATAGCGACGTTCAGGCGAGAGGCTAATGGCCTCCAGCACAGGAGCTAAAGCAGGCCCTAAACGAGCCAAACGCGCATAAATCTGAGGCTGTTCCCAAATCTGGGTTAAAGCTTGCCCTTTGCCAGGCTCCAGCATCCCCAGTAGACGATGTAATTGATAAAAGCCATCCATTAAAGCCGGTGAGGCGCCCTGTAACTGCTGGCTGGCGAGCGCACGTCCTTTGGCGCTTAAAGCCGGATAATGACGTTGTAAAACCGCATCCAGAGGATGTTCTGGGAGTGCAAACGGTGCAGTCGACAGATTGACTGTTGGTTTAGCGGCCGTCTGATTCAGCTGTGAGCCTGCTGCTTGTTCCAGCTGATGCAGCAAATAATGCAGGGTCTCAGGCTTGGGTGACGGATTACGGCTCCAGTCTTGCAAAGCGGTCGTTAAGCGCTCTAACTGGCGCATGGTGGTGTCGGGAGCTTGTTCAAGCAAACGACTTAATCGGGGCATTAATTGGCTGACTTGATCAGTGCGTTCAGCCTGTAAATGCAGCAAAAGCACAGCTTCACGCGCCGTTGGAAAAGCCTGCTGACGTTCAGGTGTCCAGGCTGGTAAGTTAAACAATTCACTCAGTTCAGGCGGAATCGCGGCTGAAGGCGCAGTTTGTGAGGCTCTGGCAGCAGGATCAACACTTGAAGGCCTGCTTGCTTGAGCAAGCTCAGCGCTGAGCAAGTCAGGGTCTGAAGCCCCAGACTGATTGGGCAGATCCCCCCCTGAATTCGGCACAGCAGAGCCAGGAACAGGTACTCCGGCAGAATTTAGAACAGCGCCTGGGTTTGGCATTGTCTGAGAGCCTGGTATACCAGTGGCTTGTTGAAATTGAGTACCAGGCTGCGCTGAATTAGGCGTTTGGTTTTGTGTTTGAATTGGCCCCTGATTTTGAGACGGCTTATTCGCTTGTGGGCCTATAGCTGTTTCACTGGCTTCACCACCCGCAATGGCAAGTTCAGGCTCAGCCTGACGGACTTCGCTTGGCACCCCTTCAATCAGATTCTGACGCGCTAATTGTTCGGCTACCCGGTTCATGGCGCGCGGCCGCACCGCCGGTAATTCAAGCGCCAGCATGAGCGTATTTACAAACATATGTTTTTGCTCTGGTGCCAATGGATGGGGCTTGGCATCAATAAACTGCTGGATTCGCGGCTGATGCTCAGCCAGGCGCTTCAGCCAGGATTCAGGCTGCTTGCGGACTTGCTCAGCCAGACGGGGCAGGAGTTCGCTGACCGTATCAGTCCGCTCACCGAGTTCATGTAAGAGTAAAATGGCTTCACGAGACAAGGGCACGGCCTCTGTCTGGCGGGATGTCACGCCCAGCTGGCGCATCAGCGAATTGATCAGGTTTTCGCCACTGGCTTTAAGCTGTTTAACCGGCAGCCCAAGCTTTTCCATTAAGCTGCGCGGCGAACTCTGCAGCTCTTCTGGGCTCATCGCTTCAAGCCCTTCTTGCAGCACGTTAATTTCATCAGGATGTAAAGATTTGCCTGCTGCCAGCTGGAACACCAGTGCCTGGGCGCGTAATGGGCTGCCCT
This sequence comes from Candidatus Sericytochromatia bacterium, assembly GCA_913773825.1. GTDB lineage: Bacteria > Cyanobacteriota > Sericytochromatia > UBA7694 > UBA7694 > CAJYHH01. The sequence goes on from CAJYHH010000212.1 coordinate 3,392, forward strand.
GAGCAGATTGAGAAAGCTGGTTGACCATCACTTTACTAGCCGGCAAACCGAGCTCTTTAAGCAGACCCTGAATATGTGCTTTTAACAGATTTTCATCTGCTTTGGGGGATGGGGACTGACCTGGCTGAGCCACCATTCGAACCTGGGCCTGAGCACGGGCGGCCATCCCGGTTGCGCCTGGATTACCCCTTGTATTACCCAAAGACCCACTACTTTGATAAAGCGCTTCACCCAGCTCAGGTTGCGCACCAGGATTACGATAAGATTCCTGGGCCAGCAATTGCTGGTAGATCTGCATATTTTTTTTGGTAATTAAAAAGCGATAGAGCTTGTTCATAATGCTCTGGCGCTGATATTTTTCAAATTGTTTGAGTGAGTCTCGAATAATGTCAGTTGTATGGGCATCAACAGGTAAGCCAGCATGTACCTGAACAGCCACTGCGGTCTGAAAATAATAGCTGGAATCTTTGAGTTGACGTGAAATCTGCTTAATTGCCTGAACGGTGCCGTATTCAACCGGTAATTTATGCTCAAGCAAGAGTTTATTGACATCGCCATCTTCTAAAGGCAGATACTGGCTGCCATCAGCCGCAGCCCGCAGGGAACGGGCTCGATTAATCGAAGCTTGAACTTCATTAAGATCAGCTCGAATTGGGGCAGGTGTTTCTGTCCGCCGATAAGCGGCTTCACTGCTCAGTCCAGGACTAAACTGGCTGGTCTGAG
>CAJYHH010000213.1 GCA_913773825.1 Candidatus Sericytochromatia bacterium
ACTACAGTCAGCTGCGGCTTAAAACCCAGGCCGTCACAATGGGAGAGCCTTCACCAGCGCCGAATAAGCCCTAAGCCCTTTTTTAAAACAAATTCAGCATCAGGCAGAGCTGGCTTCAGCCTAAAGCTCTGCCTGAAGTTTTAGCGGCCCCAGTCAATGATTTCCTTAACATGTAAAAAGCCTTCAGCATAGCTGACCTTACGACTCCAGCGATCGCTAAAGTCGTGAACTCCCATTCTAAAATCTGCACCTGCAGCAAGGTTACTCTGGCGGAAATAGAAGTAGGTGGCGGGATTATAATTGTCGCTGGTCGGGGGACTGGTAAAGGGGGTTGTGCCTGGATAAATCTGCTCCGCTAGTTTTCAAGCAGTGGCTTAATACCTGTAAGCGGAGCGTTCCTGCAGGCAAGCTGTATCAATCGGTAAGAGGACATTTGTTGGAGAGACTGCTGCAATTTGAGGCTGAAGGGCAGTCTGTTGCGTTTGTTGGACTTGTGGGCCAAGGGCTGGAATCTGTGGCGGTGGTTTGATGGGATAAAGGGTTGATAAACCTTCTTTTTGCCCAAAGCAGATTTCAGTTTGTTTTATCTGATGCAGCTAAAAATAATTCATTTTTTGGATTATTTTAACGGATCAAGCTTGTTAAGTCGGAAAAACGTTAAAAGCAAAAAAAATGAACAGGGGTCTCTTAAGGCCCCTGTTGAAAATAGCGTTCTGAAGTCGTGCCGTTAAAGCGGTTTAACGGTTCCAGTTCAGGCTGCGCTGGCTGTGAAGCAGAGCGCTGACATAGCTGGTGTCGCTGGTGTTGCGATCGCTAAAGCGATGTACGCCAATCCGATAATCTGTACCGGCTGAAAAACCACCCTGGTTAAAGAAGTAAGTTTCAGATGCGTTATTGCGGAAGCTGGTCTGGCCGTTAAGGACCTTATCGAGCACTTCGCGCGCTGCAGGGCCGAAGTTAGCGCTATGACGGCTCGGCGTGTCGCGACCGCTCAGAATTCTGGCAACAGCGCCGCTGGAACTAAACTGGCCGCGTTCGTTAATGGTATTGAGCACCGTAAAGCGATTGGGTTTGCCGGTCATTTCACTCATCAGGTTTTTGGCCAGGGTGCGGTTCATAACCGTAGTCATGACTTCGCCCATATCGCCATTGCTACCGGATTCTACGGCTGTAACGGCCACCAGAGCATCTTTATTGGGCTGTGAATCGAGGTCATAGCGGTCAATCATCGCGCGACGGGCTGCGGGGTTGTTAAACAGTGCGTCAACATCATTTTGCAGCTGTTCGGTTTTGCTTGCCGGAACTTTGCCGTTAACGACATATTTGTCGCGCAGAGCACTAATTGCCTGGTCAACATTAAAACCACCGCGAGCGCCAAACTGAACGCGGGCATCAACTGGATCTGCCTGGGCTGAGCGACGGGTCTGAGTGTTGTTATTGGAAACAGCGCCGCTGTTTCCAGTCTGGCGGGTTTGCTGGGCCTGTTGTGGCTGCTGAGTTTGCTGCGTTGGGCGGGCCTGCTGAGTCGCCGGGCGTCGAACGGGATTATTACCGTTGACTGAGGGATTATTGCCGCTAACTTGCATAAAAGCTCCTGAACTAACTTCGTTATTATTTGATCAATGTACCCGGATCAAGACTAAAACATTCAATTCAAAAAAGATAATTAATCAATACTTAATAATTCTATCAGCAAAATTGAATGCCAATCTTGCTTGGGTTTTTTTTACGGGTTAACATAGCACTTTATGAGTGCTGTGTTTAATCCATCACCCGCCCAAAATCGACGTCCTGTCTGGCAGCGTGTCGCGATCATCGTTGTGATTGTGCTGCTGTTATCAGGCTCATTAGCTGCAGCTTGCGGCTGGCTGATTCTAAATGGCTATCTGTGGTTTAACATGCCGACTTTTAGCCGTTACCCCGTGCAGGGACTGGATATTTCTGCTCATCAGGGTGAGATTAATTGGAAAAGTGTTGCCACTGAGCCTTGGAGTTTTGTTTATATTAAAGCCACTGAAGGCGGTGACTTTAAAGATCCGGCTTTTGCGCGCAACTGGGAGCAAAGTCGGCGCGTGGGCTTGCGGCGTGGAGCCTATCATTTTTTTACCTTTTGCCGGCCTGGTTTAGATCAGGCGCGTAATTTTATTCAATCTGTACCACATGAGTCAGATAGTTTGCCGCCGGTTGTGGATCTGGAATTTGGTGGCAATTGTAGTAAAAGACCTTCAACTCAGCAGCTGCTTGCAGAAGTTCAGCCGTTTTTAGATGCTCTTGAAAAACACTACGGCAAAAAGCCTGTTGTCTATGCTACGGATACCTTTGCCAAGACCCATCTGGCTAAAAGGGAGTTAAGCAACTACCCACTTTGGTATCGGGATATTTTGCGAGAGCCTCGTGAGATTGTGGGACGCTCTTGGTTATTCTGGCAATTTTCAAATCGCCGCCGTGTTGAAGGCATTACCGGTTTTGTCGATGCCAATGTTTTTGCCGGGAGCCCGAGCCAGTTTAATGCCTGGCTCGGACAAGGCCTTGTTAAAAAATCGTTTCAACTTGAAGATTAAGTCAGGACGCCAAATTTGCCAGATTCCAGATCTTCAATCGCCTGAATAAGTTCAGCACGGGTATTCATCACAAAGGGGCCGTAGCTGGCAATCGGCTCAAAGATTGGTTCTCCGCCTAATACCAGTAACTGGGTGTCGCTGAGTGCTTTGACGCTGACACTTTCACCATCGCGAGCAAACACCACTAAATCCTGACTTTTAGCTGTCTTATCCTGGGTCTGGACTTCACCCTGGGTGATGAGTAACAGCAGGTTCTGGTTGTCAGGCAAACTAAAGTCAGCTTCATCACCCGCGCTGAGTTTAACATCAAGCAGTGTCACAGGCGTGACACTGAAAGCTGGGCCTGTTATGCCCTGATGTTGACCTGCAATCACACGGACAACACTGCTCTGTTCACCGATTTTGACTTCTGGAATCAGTTCATGAGTCAGAGC
>CAJYHH010000214.1 GCA_913773825.1 Candidatus Sericytochromatia bacterium
TCAGCCAGCCTGCCAGGAAACAGAGCCCGCCCAATGGCGTAACCGCTCCCCAGGTTTTGACGCCGCTCAGGCTGAGAAGATATAAGCTGCCCGAAAAAATCACGCTGCCGGCTAAAAACAACCAGCCAGCTGTACTTAAGCTCTTAGTCACAGGAGTCTGGCTAAAATGAGCGATTAGCAGACCCACGGCCAACATTGCAAAGGCGTGATACATCTGATAACGGACGCCCGTTTCAAAGATTGTCAGCATTTCAGCACTGAGACGTGCTTTAAGGGCATGAGCGCCAAATGCGCCAAAAGCAACGCCTAAAAAAGCGCTAAAAGAACCGATTAGAAGGAAGATTTTCATGGTTGGTAGAGAGTAGAGATTAAGGAGTAGAAGGTAGGTGGGGAAAGGATAAAAGCTAAAATAATCTTTTACCCTGTCTACTCCCTACCACCTACTACCTGCTCGTTAGGCGTGTTTAGATTCAAAAGTGGCGACATCACCAGGTTTACGGAGCATTTTGTCCACTTCAGTGGTGTGTTTGATTTCTTCATGGATCATGCGGCGGGCGTATTCTTCCAGGGCAATAGACTTGCCCTCGACAAGCTGGAGCAGGTCGCGGTAAGCCTGGATTGATTCCTGTTCGCTGCGCAGAGATTCACGCAGAATGTCGCCGATGTCATGTTTGTGGGTTTCGAGCAGAGGTCCGATACCCAGTGAAGGATGGCCACCGAGGCTGGTGATCCATTCGCCCGCTTCCTGAGCGTGAAGAATGGATTCATTGGCCTGGTCACGGAGCCATGAAACGATGGGGATACGGCCATAACCGTAGACCATAAAGGAATAATGGGTATAGCGAACAACGCCCGCAAGTTCCATTTCCATAATGTGGTTAAGCAGCTTCACAACTTCTTTGTTGTCGAGCTGAGCTTCGGCATCAATGATGCTAGTTGGCATAGTGTGTTTTTCTCCTTGGTTAGGTTTGGATCATTATACAGGGGGGAAAAGGGTTATGAGTGGTGGGTGGTGGGTTCAAGATAAAAAACAGAAGATCGGGTCTTGCTCTTTTTCTTAAACCCAAAACTCACCACCCATAACCCACCACGCTGATGCGTAGCGTCAGCTTTCAGTTTTAATGTATTCTTTGGCTTTTTCGACTTCTTGTTTAGAGCCGATATAGATAGGCGCGCGCTGGTGGATTTTTTCGAGTTTTAAATCCAGAATGTTTTCGATGCCGTTGGTGGCCATGCCGCCAGCTTGCTCACATAAAAAGGCCAGTGGGTACAGTTCAAACAGCAGGCGCAGTTTGCCTTCGGGATTTTCTTTAAGCGCTGGGTAGCTAAACAGGCCGCCGCCTTTCATGATGATCTGGTTAAAGTCAGGCACTAAGCCGCCGCTGTAGCGCAGCTTATAATCGGTTTCGACCAGATCGTCGATATATTGGCGATGAGCGTCGGTCCATTCACTGCGCAGGCCACCGGGGCTATAGATTTTGCCTTTGGGTTTCACTTTAATGTCTTTTTGTGAAAGCACAAACTCCCCTTCAGGGCTTAAAACAAACTCATGCACGCCGTTACCGGTGGTAAAGACTAAAGTGGTCAGCGGGCCATAGAGAATATACAGCGCGGCCAGCATATGGCGACCCGAATCAATCAGCTCTTCAACCGGATGAATCCCAACAATGGTGCCAACGGCTAAATTGACATCAATTAAAGAAGAGCCATCAAGTGGATCAACTGAAACTGAAAACTTACCGTGTTGATTACCGGTTTTGATCACGGTTTCTTGTTCTTCTGAGGCGTATTCAGCCACATAGTCCAAAGCGGTGATCATGTCTTGCAGGATAATGTCAGCTTGTTTATCAACTTCAAGCTGGTCTTCTGCTGAGGCATTACGGGTGCCGGCCATTTTACGGTTAGCTGCATTAAGCAGTGAAGAAATATATTTGCCGCCCACGGCAACAGTGTGAATCAGACGGCGTAGATCAGGATCAACGCCTTCGTCATAGAGAAATTTACGCAAAAATAGCGATTTATGGTCCATGGGTTCCTCTTTGCTTATCGATTTACAAATTGTGCTTGGTTACTTGTTTTAAATATTTTTAAATAGCTTTTGCTTAGCAGATCAGCGACAGCTTTGAGCCGCTGAAAATAGATTGTCAAAAAAGCCAGCTAACCTTGTTAAACAGCTCAAGCGGGCTGTTGGACTTATAGGCGGATTAGCAGAATAATAGGCTCAACTTGAAAGCTTTAGCCCTGGGCTGTGATCGTGATGCTTTCGTTTTCGTAGCTGATGACATCACCAGGATAAAGCTTTTTACCCCGACGGGTTTCAACTTCACCGTTGACAGAAACTTCACCGTATTGAATCGCCAGTTTGGCTTCTCCGCCTGTGCCGACCCAGTTGGCTAGCTTCATTACCTGGGCCAGTTCAATATAGTCTGTATCAATTTGCAGAACTTCAGTCATGATTTTCACTCGTTGTGCCGACTTCAGCGGCTTTGTGTTCAGCAGCGCGGGTTAGTTCTGGGCCCATTTTGCCTGTTAGCATCAGACTAAACATCTGAAAATCGCCACGCAGGGATTTACCTGGATAAGTAAAGGTTGCGGGTCGGTTTTTTTCAATAAGAAAGTGCCCAATCCAGGCAAACAGATAACCGCTTACTGGGGCTGCGGCCAGAAAACGTTTTTTACGGGTAAACACAAAGGCGATAAGATTGGCAATCGCCAGGCTGGTGCCAACAAAGTGCAAGCGGCGATTAAGCGGATGGCTGTGCTCGCTGACGTAAAAAGGCCAAAATTCCTTAAAGGTCTGGTATTTTTTCTCTGCCATGGTTACATCCTTCAATGTGGTAATCTAGTATAACAGCGCCCAAGCCAACTCTGAATCAGGAATTTGGCCCGCTGCTCAGGCTTTTTCGGCTCTAAGGTCTTAATCCAAACCCTTCAAAACCGAATTTAAAACTGACAAAACTGATTAGAAAGATCCGTTGTAAAATCTCGTGCAGGCTCCTTCACAAGCTCAAGTAGACTATCTGACAAACTATGTGGTTGTACCGGATGTTTTTACTCCGGAAGAATGCCGCAAAATAGTCTATTCCAACATTCCGGCCAGTCAGGCCCATGTGTCGAAGTTTTTGAAGGGGACTGTTAACGATTTGGAGATGCATTCGCGCAATACCAAAGTTAAAGCGATGCCGCATGTGGATGACTTTAACTGGATTTATGACCGTGTCAGTCATTATGTGCGTGAAGTGAATCGCCAGTGTTTTCGCTTTAAAATTCGCCATCTGACTGATTTGCAGATTCTGGAATATGAAAATACAGGTTTTTACGGGACCCATGTGGATGTGGGCACGGGTGAAACCAGCCGACGTAAACTGTCGCTTGTGGTCTTTTTAACGCCGCCTGAAGAATACGAAGGGGGTGAGCTTGTGATGAAGCCTTGGTTTACGCCTGTGAGTCAGACTCAGGGAGCCGCTGTATTTTTTCCTTCGTATATTCCGCATGAAATTACGCCTGTGACCCGTGGCGTCAGACATACCCTGGTGACTTGGGTTTTGGGGCCGAGTTACACTTAAGCAGTGATGAAGTTACAAGCCAGAATCCCGTCAGATACGAGCCAGATATGAGCGAAACACCGATCCAGCCCCAACCCGATTTGTTAGCTGCCCAGAATCAGCCACCCGCAACGGTTTCAAATCTACCCTTTAGTGAAGAGATGAACGATAACGTCATGCGTTCGCTCTTTTTTCGCGATTTATTTACGCCAGCTGACTGTCGGCGTGTTTTAGAAGCGCCGACGGATCCGGTGATTAGCGATCAGTTTTATGCGATGCAGCGACAGCTGATGCCAGGATTTGATCAGTATATGCATGCGCCACCGGGTAGAATCTTAAGTCTGAGCCAGGAAAACGCCTGGTTACATGAGCATCTGCATACGGTGTTTCGGGCTGTGAACGACCGTCATTTTCGTTTTAAAGCCACTCGTCAGCTGGGAGCTCAGTTGTTTAGTCTAGAAAAAGGTCAGCATCTGGACTGGCATTTTGATTTAGGTGCAGGTGTGTTTAATACCCGCAAACTGTCGATGATGGTGTTTTTGACACCTGTAGAAGAATATGAAGGTGGTCAGTATGAACTGATGGCCACCCCTTATGGCTTTATGCAGCGTGCGCAGGGCGTTGTAGCGGTTGCTCCTGCTTTTTCTGCCTCGCGTCTGGCCCCGGTTACACGCGGGCGTTTAGATCTGCTGCTGAGCTGGTTTCATGGAGAGGAGCCGATTGTTTAATGAAAGCGTCTGAACTGAGCGTTGTTGCTCACGATCAGCACCCTACTGAGTTTTTGATGCATTGCGCAGAATATGTGATCAAGGCTACCAACTTCGCGATCTCGGTAAGGTTAAGATGGTTAAGGAAGTACCTGCTTTGCACGAACTGAAACATTATTCGGTGATGTGTGAAGAGGTCCTGGAGCACCTGGATTTACAGCCAGGGAACCGGGTACTGGATTGTACGGTCGGCGGAGCGGGTCACAGTTCTGCCATGTTGAATCGAATTGGAGCTGATGGATTTCTCTGGGGAATCGAAAGAGATCCCAGAACCCTTGAGCGGGCCAGAAAGCGGCTGGAAGAAACCGGCCATCCTTTTCAACTGATTCATGGCAATTTTGCTGAGCTTGAGCAGCTGGCCGAACAAAGTGGAATAGTGGCGTTAGATGCGGTTTTGCTGGATTTAGGCACCTCGATTTTCCAGCTTCGTGAAGCAGAGCGCGGTTTTTCTTTTATGGAAGACGGACCGTTAGATATGCGCATGAATCCGGATGAAGATGAACCTTCTGCAGCAGACGTGGTTAACACATGGAGCGAAACGGATCTCAGAGACTTATTTCGGACTTTGGGTGAAGAAAAGTTTGCAGGTCGAATTGCCAGAGTGATTGTTGAAAAACGCAGGCGGGAACCGTTTACACGGACTGTCCAGCTGGCTGATACAATTGCTGGGGCGGTTCCTAAACGGGACAAAATTCATCCTGCAACGCGAGTTTTTCAGGCTTTGCGAATTGCGGTCAATGATGAGTTAGGCGCCCTGGAAAGGGTTTTGCCAGTAGCAGTTAATCTGCTCAAGCCCGGTGGCCGAATTGCGGTGATTGCCTTTCATTCACTTGAAGACCGAATTGTGAAGCAGACCCTGCGTACCATGAGCGTTGATTGTATCTGTCCACCGCGCCTGCCAATCTGTGCCTGCCAGCATGAGCCGTTGATCGCAAGACCCGGTAAAGCCCTGTTCCCAAGCGACAAAGAGGTGAGCGAAAACTCGCCCTCACGCAGTGCCAGACTGCGGGTGGCGCGCCGACTCTCGCCCTCTGTATAAAGATCCGGTGAGACGAGACACAGGCATGTTCCTGAAGGTCTTTTAAGGTATAATACATAAGCTTGATATTGAATAGGTGGAGTAGGTAATGGCTGCAACGACGGCTCTGAAGCGGATCGCCCGGCTTCAGCCCACACAGGGCATTCTTCCCGAAACGCGCCAGGTGGCTCTGGGTGTTCGGACCCGAACAGAACAAATCTCGAATATTTGGATTCTTGCCGTATTCGGTTTGCTCGTTTGCACCTTTCTGGTCTATTTTCATACGGTCCTGATTGAAAACCAGGCCAACACCAAGCAACAGGCCATTATTAAAATCAAAGAAGAAAACGATATGATGCACGCGCGTCTGGCTGAGCTCAAGACTCTGTCTTCAGTTGAAGCTCGCGCCAATCGCCTCGGCATGAAGCCGGTCGAAAGTTATCGTTATATCAGCGTGGACCCGCAGATTTATCAAAGCGCGGACACACCCAACGCAGTGGATATCAGCCCACCCCGTTATCCGGTCCAGACTCCCGTCGGATTCTGACCTTGCTACCGCCAGGCTTTTAACAAAACAAGGCCTGGCGGCTTTTTCGCGTTTTACGCTAACTGCTATCAGCCAACAAGAGCCAAATTCTTATGTCCTCCATTTCTTCCCAGAAACCCCTGCCCTCACGTGGTAAACAGATCGAACAGCGCATTCATATGCTTTACCTGGCGATCCTGGTAGGATTTTTAGTCATTGCAGGCCGAGCTGCTTACCTTCAGCTCTATCAGCATCAGGACTTTCGCAAGCTTGCTGCTTCTCAGCAAAAAAAAGTCGTCAGTTTAGCTGGTAAACGCGGTGTGATTACCGATCGCAACGGTCATAATATGGCCCTGGACGTTCAGGCTTATGCGGTTTATATCGACCCTGAATTTGTCAAAAACACGCCTGCTGAACTCGCCACTCAGTTAGCACCTGTTTTAAACATGCCTGTTAAAGAGCTTCAAGACAGCATCAGCAAAAAATTCTGGCATTATCTGGCGCGTAAACTTGATGAGCCGACCAAAGAAAAAGTTAAAAAGCTCAAGCTGCCTGGTATTGGCGTTATCAGCGAAAGCAAGCGCGTTTATCCCCATGAAGAAATGGCCGCTTCGCTGATCGGTTACACCGACATTGATAATAACGGGCGAGAAGGGATTGAAAAATCCTTTAATGAATATCTGCAGGGGGGCTCAAATAAAGTCAGCATCGTCACAGATGCTTATGGCAATGAGCTCTTGCGCAACGACGGCAATCTGCCGTTTTTAACTGAAAAAGCCAAAGCGAATAAAGTCGCCCTGACCATTGATGAAAACGTTCAGTATATTGCTGAACGTGAACTCAAAAAAGGCATGGACGATACCAAAGCCGCTCGTGGTTTAGCGGTTGTCATGAGTGTAGATAACGGTGATTTGCTGGCTTTAGCCACCAGCCCAACCGTTGACTTAAATGAAATCACTAAAAAAGGCTGGGATACCCGGATTAAAAACTGGGGCGTAACGGACTTTTATGAGCCGGGCTCAACGATGAAAATTTTCACCATTGCCGCCGCGCTTGAAGCCGGTAAAACCAGCGTGAATGAAATTATCGCCACCCCTGCTCTGATTTATGTGGATAAATGGCCGGTTCACGATCATCATCAGCCCCCGGGTGCGGTGCGTATGCTTAAGCCCTTCCAGATTCTGGAAGTCTCCAGCAACGTGGGTTCAAGCATGCTGGGACGCAGGATGTCAGAGGCTGAACATCGCAATCTGCTGTTAAAATTTGGCTTTGGCCGCAAGACGCATTCCAATTTAAATGGCGAAGTAGCGGGCCTGATGCCTGATTTACCCTGGCGTGCAGCCCGTCACTCAACGATCAGCTTTGGTCAGGGGATTGCGGTGACACCCTTACAGGTTGTCACTGCCGCTTCAGCCATTGCCAATAAAGGTGTGCGGGTTGAACCCCGAATTATTCAGAAAATCACCTCACCAGAAGGCAAAGTGCTAAAAGAGTTTGCTCCCGTTAAAACCCGCACACTGTCTGAAAAAACCGCTGATGAAGTTTTGGCAATGATGCGCGAAGTGGTCGAGTCTAAACACGGTACAGGCCATAGCGCTAAAATTCCGGGTTATCAGCTGGGCGGTAAAACCGGTACAGCAGATAAAGTAGTCGGGGGGCGTTATAACGGCGATGTTATGGCTTCGTTTGTAGGTGTGTTGCCCGCTGATAAACCGCGCTTTGTTATTTTTGTGCTGTTTGATGCGCCCCAGACCGCCCACTACGCCAGTATGACGGCTGTACCTGTTTATCGCGAAATCTGCCGCAATCTAATCACCTATTTTGGTCTGCAGCCAACTGAGACTAACGAACTCAACGCTTATAAAGTAGACCGGCCCTAAAAGGGATTTTAGATCTGCAAGCCTTATAAAAAAGCCGCTAAGATAGTGGCTTTTTTGACGAATATTCAGATTATCCGGTGTTAGGATGTGACAGCTGAAGTAATCTTCTGCATGATATTCACGATCGGAGAAACGTCGAAAATGGCAAAAGTACAAGTCGGTAGTGAAAATGGTGCTCCTATTGAACTCTATTATGAAGACCTGGGGGCTGGTCAGCCCGTTGTGCTGATTCATGGCTGGCCTTTAAGCGGCCGCGCCTGGGAAAAACAAGTCCCGGCTTTAGTCGAAGCGGGTTACCGCGTGATTACTTATGATCGCCGCGGCTTTGGCCAGTCTTCTCAGCCCTGGTCAGGCTATGACTACGATACCTTTGCCACAGATCTTCACGTCCTTTTAGAAAAGCTGGATCTCAAAGACGCTACGCTGGTGGGCTTTTCGATGGGGGGCGGCGAAGTGGCCCGCTATGTCTCAACCTATGGCACCAAGCGCGTCAGCAAAGCAGTTTTTGCTGGCGCTGTTCCGCCTTATTTGTACAAATCAGACGATAATCCTGATGGCGGTTTAGATGACGCCACAATTGAGCAATTCCAACAAGGCGTTAAAACTGACAGACTTGCCTTTTTAGAAGACTTCACCCAGAAGTTTTTTGCCGCTGGTGACAAAACTGATTTAATCAGTGAGCCAGCGCGTCAGTACCATATTCAGATAGCGGCTTTTGCCTCAGCGAAAGGTACATTGGACTGCATTAACGCCTTTGGCCGGACTGATTTCCGTGAAGACCTCAAAGCATTTAAGATTCCGACCCTGGTAATTCACGGGGATGCCGACGGGATTGTGCCTTTTGAAGTCAGCGGTAAACGCACCCATGAAAGTATTCCTGGCAGCAAATTAGAACTGATTGCGGGTGGCCCACACGGTTTAAACGGCACTCATCCCGAAGAGTTTAACCGAGCGCTGATTGGCTTTTTAAAAGATAGCTAGTGATTAGCTAGTGGCTCTTAGCGGGTAACAGAAAAAACAGGCTACCGGCTAAGAGCCATTTCAGCTATTACAAATCCAGATCGGGCAGACCTTCTGTTACCTTGGGCATGGTGACAGAAAAGCGAGTGCCTTGGCCCGGTGCGGTTTCGCAGTGTAACTCAGCGCCCAGTAAGCGGGTTAGTTTACGCACAATCGACAGGCCTAACCCCGTAGAGTGTTCACCCGCTGTCGGTTTAGCGGATAAACGCGAAAATTTGCGATACATTTTGGCCTGGTCTTCGGGTGTAA
>CAJYHH010000215.1 GCA_913773825.1 Candidatus Sericytochromatia bacterium
CTTTTCTCGTCCTGAACCTTTATATCCTAAGTGTTCCCTGGAGCCCATCGGACCAGGATATCGTGTGTGCTCTGCCCGCGTCTGTGAGCCTTGTCCCTATGGTCGGCGATTGGCGCAAAAGCTGTCAAGCGCGATTACATCTCCAACAACGACTTGATGGCGTTGAAACCAGCCTTGATTGACTTCTAGTGCATATCGCGCCAGTTTAGCTGATGGGTGTGGTTCCAGGTCAAGGGGCTTCATGTCCTGAATATCCACAACCGTGCCCTGCTTATCAAGATAAGCAATACTCAAAGGCACATAAGTATTTTTCATCCAAAAGCTCAAGCGCTGCTCTTGTGGAAAAACAAACAGCATCCCCTGATCCTCTGGTAATTCACGCCGAAACATTAAGCCTTGTTGCTGCTCAGCAGGTGTACAGGCTAACTCAATGCGTAAACGAGTGGCTTTAATATTTAGCACAGGCAAAGCTATTGGTGAAGCATCTGACTGGGTTGTAGCAGATACAGAAGGGGACGCCATTGCAGCTGGTTCACCTGAGTGTATGGGCAAACAGGAAAAATTCAGCACTAATAAACTGCAGGTGAATAAAAAACGCAGACGTAACATGCTTCCCCCTTGATTGACCTTGCGATGTCCAGGGCCAGTTCACTATCATCATACAGGTGCATCCTTCCCGTCTGGTACTTAAATCAGCACTGAATCAATTTCCTCAGATTTAATAAGGCAATTTAGGCAAGACGTCACAAAAGGAACTTTTTATTGGCGCAGAGCGTCAAATTTTGGTATTGCTCTTAAGGAGGCAGGTGTGAATAAGGTTCGTCAGGGGCATAAATTATTGAGTAAAAAAGCCCGGCAAAGCAAATGGATTTTAATTTTAGGTCTGTTAGGATGCCAGCCAGCTGGCCAAACTAATCCTCCTTCCCCCTCGCCAACAGCAACAGCCACCCCTACGGTAAGTCCATCGGCAACATCTAGCCCTCAGCCTTCGCCAAGCACGAGTGTTTCAGCAATGCCCATCCCATCAGCAAGCCCAAGCCCTGAAGCAACTCCGACTCCGAGTCCAAGCGTTAGTCCCAGCGCCACACCTACTCCTGAAGCAACTCCAGTCCCAACGCCAACACCGTCAGCATCTGTAGCTCCACTTTCATTCCAAATGTTTAAAATTATTGCTGGAAAAGATCCTAATTCTGGTAGATTAGAATCTGGACTAAGAGCTGAAGAACTGGCTATGCCTCAAAATATTTCTGGGTTGGCAGTAGATGACAGTTCGAATATTTGGTTCATGAATAGCTCAAACCAAATTCTGAGCTACATTACGGCTCAGATTATTCGCCAAGCCACAATTAATAACCCAGAAATCAAGTATCGGCTTTATTGGGAAAAAGTCAAAAACATTCAGGATCGAGGTCCGATTGTCTTTGACCCTCAAAGCAAAGAGTTTTACATGGTGCAAACTAATCTGCATCAAATTGTTCGTATCAATCCAGATACTGGCAACATTACCCCTATTGCTGGCACAGGACGCCAGGGATTTAATGGCGATGGTCAAGCTCTAAGCTGCATGTTAAGCCAACCATCTGATATTGCTCGAGATGCAGAAGGCAATCTTTATATTACTGACACAGGCAATCATTTGATTCGTAAAATTACAACTGATGGTCGTTTAATCACGATTGCAGGCCAGTATGTACAGGATACAAAAGTAGTTGATACTGATAACGATGGCCGCCTTGATGATGAGGTACCCACTCTTCAGCCAATTGGAGACACAACCGGTGATGGGGGCCCATCACGCAATGCCCGAGTTAATAGTCCTACTGCTATTACTGTAGATTCTCAGGGAACAGTTTATTTTAGCAGTTACTCCAATACTATTCGCCGTATTTCTGGTGATATTATTACTCGCTTCGCAGGCTCAGGTACCAAAGGTTTTAATGGCTCCGGCTTCCGCGCTGATCTTGTGCATTTCACTTCAGTTAATGACTTGAGCGTAGGACCAGATGGATTATTGTATTTTTCAGACGATCTTCGCATCCGCCGTACTAATAATAAGGCGGGAGATCTCATTGTCGAGGATGTTCTTGGTAATGGTCGTGAAGTCGAAATTGGCGATGATATTTTAGACCCACTAAAAGCAGAGCTTAAACCTGGTCCAATTGACTTTGATGCCCAAGGAAATTTGTATGTGTATGATATTGCACACAGACGTCTGCGAATGCTTGAACGCAAGAATGTAGAATAACTAAGGATTAATTTATGAAGATTAAGTCACTTTGCAAGCTAGCTTTAGCTGGGTTGCTTGGACTCATCCTGACAGCCTGTGAAACGGCCTCTCTTGAAGCTCCGGGTTCAGATAAGGGTCAGGGTGCAGTAACAGATTTCAGCATTGAGCCCAACACTCGTGTTGCTCTATACAGCAGACCCACACAAGGTGAGGCGCCGCCTGAACTCAGCTATGGCTCAATGGATGCCCATTTTGTCACAATTGATAATGTGACCTATATGGTTGATTGGAATGATGTTGCTGATTTCAAAAGTCTTAAAAACGGCGATAAAATCTTCTTTAAAGCGACTGGAAAACTGGCCCGCAAAGAAAAAACTGGCCAGAACTATAAGGTTATCCTCCTCAATGAAATGTAGTCGCATACTATTAGCCGGCTGTATTTTGGCACTAACAGCATGTAATCCATCTCCAGAGCAGATTTATGCTCAGGCAAACACCCTTTTTGCCAAAGGAGATTTTGCAGGTGCCAGGCCTCTTTATGAAGAACTCTTGGTTCGGGACCCCAATAATCTCAACGCTTATACCAAGCTTGCAGTGGTTTATAGCCATTTAAAACAGTGGAGTCAATGCGTTCAGTATGCCCATCAAGCAATTGACTTAAAAGCAGAGATTTATGAGGTTTACTATCATGGTTCTTTTTGTCATGCTCGACTTAATCAGCAAAAACAAGCCCTTGATTTGCTAGAAACCGCTTTAAAGAAATTTCCAGATCGAAAAGACTTAAAAGAAGAAGCTGCTTTTTTGTATTTTCAACAAAAAAATAACGTTAAAGCCAGCAAACTCTTTAAAGAGTTGTCAGACCAAGAAAAAAGTCATACTGATTATGCTTTCAGCGCAGGAACAACATTTGAAGCAGCAGGACAACTTGATCAAGCTGAAAATTATTATCGCCGCACACTCGAAAATGACCCTAAAAATGCCAATGCCAGTTATGGCCTAGGCAGTGTTTTTGAAAAACGTGGCGAAAATGAGATTGCAATGGGCTATTACGAAAAAGCTATCAAATTGCGTCCAGATCATTTGAGCGCACTTCTCAATCTGGCTCAACTCCAGGAAAAATCACAGCCCAAAGCAGCTCTTGTAACCTGGAAAAATTACCTTAACTTAGCCCGCCAAAAAAACCAATCCCAGAACTTCATTAAACAGGCTGAGCAGCGAATTAAAGCTCTGGGAGGAGGTTGAACGCCCTAGAACCGATCCGAAAGATGACGATTCGACGTAAGTCGGGTATACTACAGTGTTTAAAACGCTGAGCTTCCAATCCAAGCAAAAATACAAGCAAGACTTCAGTTAAGCTACAGTAAGGAGATTATCGAAATATGAACAAGTCACTGATCACTCTGGCAGGCCTCGCCCTGATGGTGACCCTGGCAGGATGCCCGAGCAGCGGTAACAACCCTGGTCAGCCCAGCCCTTCACCCTCTGGTTCTGCAACGGCAACACCGTCTCCCGGTCCCTCTGACAGCGGAACCCCGAGCCCTGCTCCTAGCGGAACACCAACGGCAACACCGACCCCTATCCAGACACCTAGTCCCCTGCCGAGCGGCAGCGCTCTGCCGACTCCCGATCCTGGTTCTGCAACAGGCTTCACTGTTACAGGTGCAACGGCTACCAAGCAGTCTGATTTCTCTTACATCTATACGATCACGGGAACAGGCCTTGGCGCAGCAGCTGATTACCGTTTGCTTCAGATCGAAGTGGGCGGCAGCACCAAGGTTCTCGTAAGCAATGGTCAGATTGCCGCTGATAATATCGAAGTAACGGGTATTTCAGTTGCAGCAGGTCAGATCACCCTGCGTTGGAAAAATACTCCAACTTCAAACGATCTGGTCAAATTCAACTACCAGCGTAATAACGAAGAAGCGAAAACCAGCACAGCTGTTCGTCTTTCCGCAAACTAATTATTTGATTTAAAACCAACCGGCGGAAGTGATTCCGCCGGTTGTATTTTTTTGTAAGCTAAGTCTGCAGAGTAAAAATTCAGAGTACGTTTCAGGAGCTGTTTATGGCTGATGCCGGCGCGCAATTTTATGATAATCCAGAGGTCTTTGCTACTTATCTGGAGCGGCGAGGCCAGCCTACTAGTGCCAATGATACGCTAGAATTGCCAATTATTCGCCTGTTGCTACCAGAGCTTAAAGACCTGAGTATTCTTGATCTGGGTTGTGGAGATGCTGCATTAGCGCCAGAACTAATTAAAGCAGGCGCTCACCAGTACTTTGGGATTGATGGCTCAGACAAAATGATTGAGCTGGCTTCAGGAAAACCTTTAGATTCTAGAATTCGCATTTCTCATGGTTTTATTGAAAACCCCGAACTTTATCAGCCTAATACTTACGACTTGGTTTTGTCACGTCTGGCGTTTCATTACATTGAATCTTTAGAGGTCTTGTTTGAGCGGATTTATCAGACGCTTCGTCCTGGAGGCTATTTGGTATTTTCAGCAGAACATCCCGTAATCACATCGAATCAGCTCAGTATCAAACAAGGCAGCAACCGTCAGGATTGGGTTGTTGATCGCTATTTTATGACAGGTAAACGCCAATTTAAATGGATGGGCGGGGAAGTCATTAAATATCATCACACACTTGAAGACTATTTTCAGGCCTTATCTAAACAGGGGTTTGTGGTAGAAGAACTGCGTGAATCTCGTCCTGATCCCAAACGTTTTAAAGATCGCAAATTACTCGAACGACGTTCACGTGTGCCGCTTTATCTTTTCATGAAGGCCCGCAAAGTTTAATGAACTTGCCTGAAACATTTAAACACCAGATGCACGCTTTACTGTCAGATGCAGAAGCGTTTTTTCAAGCTTTTAATGATCCAGTACCTGTTTCTATACGTCTTAATCCCTTTAAAACAGCGTCTTTAAATCAACCCACTTTACCCTGGTGCACAACTGGCTATCAGTTGTCTGATCGCCCTATTTTTACGCTTGATCCTCGTTTACATGCGGGTGCTTATTATGTTCAGGATGCAAGCTGTATGGCACTTGAAGCGGTTCTCGATCAGCTTAAACTCAAGCCCCAACGTATTCTTGATGCCTGTGCTGCACCTGGAGGAAAATCAACTCACTTGGCCGCTCTCTATCCTGATTCACTGGTTATTGCCAACGAAGTGATTCGCAGCCGAGCATCAATTTTGGCAGAGAACACATCGAAGTGGGGAAGTGCTAATTTATTTGTAACTAGCCGAGATCCAGCTAGTTTTGAAGCACTGCCAGATTATTTTGATCTGATTGTTGCAGATGTGCCCTGTTCAGGCGAAGGTTTATTCAGAAAAGATCCCGAAGCCAGCAAAGAATGGTCTCTTGAACAAGTGGAGCTCTGTGCTAGGCGGCAACGACGTATTTTGGCAGAGTTATGGCCAAGCCTTAAGCCTGGCGGCATCTTAGTCTACAGCACCTGTACATATAATTCTCTGGAAAATGAAGATCAACTTGATTGGCTGGTAGATACTCAGGGAGCCGAACCCGTCAACTGGTCTTTACCAGAGAGCTGGCCCTTAACCCAAACTAGTCATGGTCCCTTTCAAACACTACGTTGTTATCCACATCAACAAGCTGGTGAGGGCTTCTTTTTAGCTTTATTGCGTAAACCCGAAGGACCCAGTTCACGCCCTAAAACTGGAAAGCGTCTTGAGTTAATTCCCGCCAAAGAAACGAGTCGCTTTGCTAATTGGCTGCAAGGTGAATGGGTCTATCGATATCGTCGTAGCGAAATCGAAGCTTGGCCAACCCGCTGGCTACAGGAGTTGGAAGCGCTTCAAGTGTTAGATCCTGCTGGTCTTGGTCTCGCTGAAGTCAAAGGCAAAGATCTACGTCCACTGCCAGCTTTAGCTCTTTGTCGCCAGCTGAATCAAGATGTTTTTTCAACCCTTGAACTAACACATGAACAGGCCATTGCTTATTTACAGCGCCAAGCTCTTTATAACTTATCTCCTGGGCAAGGACTAAAGCTAGCAAGTTTTTTAGGCTGGCCAATAGGATGGCTTAAACAAGTAGGAGATCGAGCCAATAATCTTTATCCTCAGGCTTGGAGAATTCGTATGCAACCAAGCTCAGATGACATTGAAAAAGCGTGGAAACAGCTTACAGCACTGCTTCCTTTACAAGCAAAGAATTCTGGCTAACTCATCCATGATTAAAGCCTTATTAATAGGCGTCAGTGGTGTTGGAAAAAGCACTTTAGGGAAAGCTGTTGCGCCTAAACTCGGTTGGGGATTTAAAGATCTAGATGAACAGCTGCGTCAGACTTATCAGAGTGAATCACTTGCAGCAAGCATGAAGGCTTGGGGACCTGAGGGTTTTTATCAGCGCAGCTTAAATTGCCTCATAACCCTTGATCAAGATACTCAGCGCTGGCTCGTTGCAGTAGGGGCAGCCAGTCAACTAGCGGCAGGAGATTCTCAGCTACTGCTTAGTTGGCCAAGTGTTTGCCTAAGATTACCACTAAATCAGCTTTGGGAACGTAGCCGCAAACAAAGACAAGATCCCAGAAGCTTTGAGGATTTTATGGCTGTTGAGTATAATTTGAATCGCCAAAAGCTTTATCACGGCTCAAATATTCGGCTAGATCTTGATCAACTCAATATCTCAGAAGCGGTAGATAAACTGTGGGCAGAGCTAGTTAAGTTTGCTTAGTGAGCTGAATACACGACACTCATTTTATTGCGCTGTCTCATACTGATTACACTGCCACTTGAGACATCTTGATATAACAAAACCTTATACAGAAAAAAGGCCCCGTAAGGGGCCAATCTATTGTTTTAGGAGTTCGTGTTGCTAATTTATGCTTGTTAAACTTGAATTTCGATTTTACGGGGCTTTGCCTGTTCTTTTTTGGCTACACGAACTTCAAGTACACCATGCTCCATTTTGGCTGTAACCTTTTCGCGATCAATATTGTCACCCAGCTCAAAAGCACGGTAATAGTGACCCAAACGGGCCTGACGGAAAACAGGTTGACTTTGCTGTTCAAAACTATTGCGAGCTTTTAGAATCAGAGTGTTGCGCTCATTGATTTCTAACTGAACATCGCCCTGTCTAACGCCGGGTAGATCAACCAGAAAAATAAAGTCTTCTGGCGTATGAAAAATATCAAGCTTAGGACGATAGGCATTTTCAGGACCAACCAGCTGCTCACTAGTGGCCTGAGCCAGATTCTGATCTTGAAGCTGTAAAGTTTGGCTACTCATTAAAAAGATCCTCCTGGTAAACGATTGGGATAATTATTGGATGTTGATCTGACGAGGTTTAACTTTTTGGGGTTTGGGCAACTCAATGCTGAGTAAACCATCACTGAGTTTGGCACTAATTCGGTCACTATCAATATCAACAGGAATCTTGATACTTTTTTCAAATCTGCCTAGGCCACGCTCTTCACGAAGAGCAGCTACTTTTTCACCTAGGTCAATTGTTTTACGCTCTCCTGAAAGTTTGAGAGTCCCATCCACAAAGCTGATAGCGATGTCTTCGCGAACAACACCAGGAACTTCAGCAACAACCAGAACCGATTGTTCTTGATTGTAGATATTCAACAGAGGAAAGCTCTGGGTTGAAGTTCCGGTGAAATAGTTCTGGCTGCGCTCGAGTAGATGATCCATTTCGCGGCGCAGAGTTTCCATGTCTTCAAAAGCCGTTGTCCAGTTCCATAACATTGTGTGTATTGCCTCCTTGGCACTCGTTGGCTTTGTTGGTTAGCACTCATTCACTTTGATTGCTAACGACATTATCTTGCCACTTCTAGCATGAAACTGTCAAGCGTCTAAATTCGCCAAAATTTTTTGGGCTTCTTAAGCCCAATTGGCAATCTTTTTATATAGGATCACTTAGATTAGAAGCTAAAAATACTCTTCATTGTTCTCAAAAGGGGGAAGCCTGTGAATGAAAGAAAAACTGATGGATGTCTGGTGTGTCTTTAAACTGACGTTTCAGGAGTTTGGTAAAGACAAAGCTTCTCAAATGGCTGCAGCCCAGGCTTATTTCACGATTTTTGCTTTACCACCTTTATTAATTTTGCTGGCTATGTTGCTAGGTGTATTTTTAGATGACGCAACGATTCAAAAGCAAATTCTCAATCAAGCCCATGTCCTTGGCGGTGATGCAGCTGTTGGAACGATCAAAGATATCTTTGCCAACGCTAAAGCTCAAGAAAACAACAGCTTTTGGGCTGGTTTAATTAGCATTGGGATCTTGATTTATAGCGCCACAAATATTTTTGCTCAGCTTCAGGACAGTTTAGATACCATTTGGGGAGTTGAGCTGAAACCTGATGTTGGGATTCAGAAAACAATCTTTAACCGTTTACTGGGGCTCGGACTAATTCTAAGTCTGGCCTTTGTTGTAGTGGTCAGTATGATTTCTGACATAGCGCTGGCTCTAGTTCAGAACTTTATTGCTGAACGTATGGGTTTAAGTGAGTATGTATTTTTGTTTAAACTACTTAGTTTTGGTCTTTCTTTTACCTTGCTTACGCTGGTTTTTGCAGCCGTTTTCTCTTTTCTGCCGGATGTCAAAATTAAATTTAAGGACGTACTTGCAGGTGCTCTTTTTACGTCAGCTTTGTTTGCAGTCAGCCGCTTTGCTCTAAGTCTGTACTTCAGTTATAGCGATGTCGGTTCAGCTTTTGGCGCAGCAGGTTCGATGATGGTCTTTCTGTTTTTCATCTTTGTATCTATGCAGCTCTTTTTTCTGGGAGCTGAGTTCACAGAAATTTATGCTCGCAGCCAGGGTCATGCATTCCAGCTGCATGAAGACGCTCAGTGGCTTCCAGGACGCCCACGAGAAACAGAGACTGTCATTAACTCTGAACCTGAAACAGAAACGGCTAAGCGTGAAAAAGTCGGCTTAACATCAGTTAAACGCTAAGTTTTTAAGCCAGAATAAAACGCGAAAGAGGTGCTCGACCTTTACGTAAATCATCAAGGCTTAAGTAAATATGGGCTTCATTGCCTTCTGGAAGCCAAAGATAAGTGGGTTGAACTAACCAGAGTACACGGCTGATGCCAGTTCCATTAGTCAGTTGTGTACTCGTGCGAGGTTGCTCACCCGTAAAAACACGTATTTTTTGATTGGGTTGAAGAGGAATTGTCTGATTAGCGCGAACTTGAGCCTGACGTAAACATTCATAGCGGCTAGGTGCATTTCGTAGACCATATCGGCGCATACAGGCCAAAATACGGCCCTGTAAATTCAGCACATAAGGGCCATTATTTTGAATATCTACCCATTCTTCATTCAGCTCTTGATTAATCCGATATTTACCTGATTGCAAACGATTTGATACAGCGGGATCACGTCTTACTGAAACAATATCAAGAGCAACTTGAGTCATATCAGCGCACCAGTTCTTGAAAACGAGGATCATTTTGTAAATGAGCGAGGTCTTCATCTTTACGCGCACTTTGTTTAAGCGCACCATCAAGCTCAATCGCTCGCCGGAGATAACGTAAGGCCATATCTGCCTGCTGATTAAGGGCATAAACACATGCCAGATTATAATAAGCAGCGGCATAATCTGGCCGACGTGCAACAATCGCTTGAAATTGCTGTTCGGCATCAGCAAAAAGCTTCTGGCGCAAAAATACGTTACCAAGATTATTCCGCAGATCCAGATCGGCTGGAGCAAGCAAAATACCACGTTCAAAAGCATCAATCGCTAGCTCAAATCGACGGGTTTCTGAATAGAGATTACCTAAACTAAAAAAAACAGCTGGATTGTAAGGCTCCATGCGCAATGCGATTTGATAGACTTTTTCGGCTTCTTCAAGACTACGCTCTTCAAGATAAATATCTCCAAGTTCAAGTACCAACAACACATTCTGAGGATCTTGCTCAATTAGAGAAGCAATGAGCTCACGTGCTTTATCAAAAGAATTTTGTTGACGGTACGCTCGTGCAAGTGTAAATCTAGCTCGACCATCGGTGCGTGCAAGAGGCTCAAGTAGCTTAATAGCTTCACTGACACGACCTTCTTGCACTAGTATCACTGCCCGCCAATAATCCAGAGTTTGCCCTGTCTGCACTTTATTAGTTGCAGCCTGATCTAACAGCTTCACTATTGAAGCTGTGTCTCGTTTTTCCCAATAAAGTTCAAGCAAGTTGAGATAGGCTTCAATCCGTTTAGGTTCTTTTGCTAAGGCCTTTTCGTACCAATAATGAGCAGTCTTTACATCCTGCTCACGCAAGGCCAAATCACCAAGAATCAGACGACTTAAATAGCTTTGAGCTGGCAGTTCAGCCTTGACCCAGCGCCTCAATTGTTCAGGGGCCACCTGTTCATAATTTTCACGCAGACGATCATAAAATTCAGGCATATCTGGAACTTGAGCCAATCCACGTAGATAAAGATGAGCAGCCTCTGGCGGCCGAGTTTGGAGGTAAACTTGCTCCATTTTTTGATAAATACGTAAAGAACGAGGCTGAAGCTGTCGTGCGCGTTCCAGAAAATCCAGAGCAGTAACGGGTTCTTGCATCCAGGTATAAAAATTGGCAACAGACTCGCTGGCTAAAGCTCCTTGAGTGGCAACATGCTGCTCAAAATACTTATGAGCTTCTTCAGGTTTTTGCTGTAAGTAAAGTAACTGTCCCTGCTGATAATGAGCAAATAATTCTGATTTATCTCGACGTAGCAACAAGCGAAGCTGTCTCTGGGATTCTTTAAGCAGTTCAGTCTCACGTCCAGGGCCAGGCACTCGTTCAAGCAGAGCTTCCACTAAAACCAAGGCAGCCAGATTTAGACGAGGAAAACGCTTTTGAATTTGACGAGCCTCTGTTAATGAAATTCGCCAAACGCCTGAGTTTTCAGGATCAGGCTCTCCCATAAGCGCTTTAAGTAGACTGGGATAAGGACTGGAGGTACGGATTGGCAAGTTTTGAATAAGTTGTTGAGCATGTCGATAATCATGAAGAAGCAACCAATAAGCCGCTTCAAGACTGTCAAACTCAGCGGATAGATGCTTAAATTGCTTACGTTGTTCTTGTATAAAGCTAGGCCATTTATCTAAGGCCGCCCACTCTGTCCACTGACGAACCTCAAAATTGTCTTTAGACCAGAGATACATCAGCAGTAGAGCATCTGTAAGCTCATTCAGTTCTTGACGGGTATCGGCTTCTGGCAGGAGTTTCTGAGTCTTTTGTCTCAACTGCTCAAAATCCGCAGCCGAAGCTGGAGCTTGGGCCAGTACCAAAAGAACCCCTGCCAGAATAATATAGTGCTTCATACCTGTTCTCACTTTGCTGCGTCTATCGGCTGCATCTCAAAGTTATCATCACACAGGCCGGGTCCAGCCAGCAACCGAAGAGGTCACAAGGAGCCATCTAAAGGCCGCTCACAGGGTTGCGCCCTTATGGTATTATCTCTGAATACTATTCACTCCTACGGGCAGGCAATTAAGACCATGGCTGAAACAACCAAGGAACTCCGGCGACTGCAGGAAATTATTGCAGTACTGGCGCAGTACGGTTTTCAGGAAGCTGTGGATCAAGGCATCCGCCGCAAATGGTTACCCCTTCCAAAGTGGCGCAAACCTGTTTTAAATCAGGAAGCAGAAGGTATTGGCTCGCTTTCAACACCTTACAAATTGCGCAGCGTCTTAGAGCAACTTGGCGGTATCTTTGCAAAATTTGGTCAGGTGTTAAGCACACGGCGTGACATTCTGCCGCCAGAGTATATTGAAGCTCTATCTTCATTACGTTCTAATATGCCAACTTGTGACAACGCAACAATTCATGCTGCATTTATCGAAGAAATGGGCGCCCCCCCTGAAGAACTGTTTGAATATTTTTCACCACAACCATTGGCAGCAGCATCACTCGCTCAGGTTCATAGAGCTCGTCTTAAAGATGGCTCTTGGGTAGCTGTAAAGATTCAACGTCCTCGAGTAGATGAAAACGTTGCCATCGATCTGAAGTGGCTTGAGCGTCTGGGGGAACTTGTCATTAACCTTTTTCCGGCTCTTCAGCCTTTTCGGGTTCTTGAAACCATTCAAGAATTTAAGACTTCCAGCCTACGTGAGCTTAACTTTTTTATCGAAGGTCGCCACATCGAGCGCTTTTCTGAAAACGCAGACCGTCTACACTTCATCAAGATTCCTGAGGTTCACTGGCGCTACACAAGTAAGCGCGTCCTCACCATGGATCTCATGGAAGGAACCTCTGTTGACAATATTAACGATTTGCGAGCAGCGGGTCATGACCTGCATAAAATTGCCGGTGACGTTTATTATATGCTGCTCAAGCAAACACTGATTGATGGTTATTTTCACGGTGACTTACATCCTGGTAACTTACTGATTGCACCTGATGGCAAACTTATGTTGCTTGACTTTGGGTTAGTTGGCGAAATGAGCCTGGATTTCCGGATGTCCTATTTTAAATACTGGACCAATCTGGCGATGGGCAAATATCGTGAAGCTGTTGAAGCCCTGTTAGGCGGAGCAGATACCTCTGACTGTACGGATCTCGAAGGCTTTAAACAGGAATACATTGATCTCTGCGAAAGCGTACAAGGCTCATCGATTTCAGAGTATAGTTTTGGCAGCACCCTCAACTATGTCACAACCCTTTGCTCACGTTACCGGATTTACTTCTCAACTGAGTTTATTTTGCTCATTCGAGCAATGCTCACTGCTGAAGGCATTATTATGGGCCTTAACCCTGACTTTGCGTTTGTTGAAGAAGCTTACCCCTTTTTCAGACGCTACTATAAAGAAATTTCTGGCAGGCCAAAACGAGCCAATCCAGGAGCTGTTCTTTATGAAATGGGTATGGGTATGGGGCTCTGGAAATAGGCCCTTTAGGCAAGTCCTGTCGATCTTGTGGCGATAGAGCATCCAGAAAGATAACTGGAGTCACCTCATGTTAAATGCCCTGCTGAAACGCTCACTGGGCCTGATGGTTTTTATGAATATTTGCGCCTGTGAGCAAAACATAACCCAGCAAGTTGCCGTTCACGTTTCAAGTCCACCAAGCGTCAGCCCATCTGCACAAACCACAGTAGGCTCAGCAAGTGCATCAGCAACTCCTCGTCCATCCTCTAAACCTCAAAGATCAAATCAATCTCCTGTTGTTGATTCCTCTTCGAGCAGCCCTCTCACAACAAAATCGCCTGAACTTCCAGTGATCCCTTTAAGTCCCATTTCAGGCCCTAGCGCTCCGCGGATTTACGAAAAAGAATTAGAGCTTTTTGCAACAACTATTCCTGAGCCTGAAAAAACCCGCAGTTATGACACTCGAAGTATCGAAATTGCTCGCGTTTTTTGGCAAAAGCGCTATGAAAACAACAGCAGAAACCCTTATGAAGTCTTAAAAATGTACTTAGATTCGGCTCTAATTGCTTGGCACAACGAAGCACTCGCGAGCAAACTTAACGAGCTGATACTCTATACAAAAGCGCCTTTGCTTTTTCCTAAGTTTGCCCAGATTGATGCCCAGAATATTGCAAAAGCTAAAGATAGCACCATTCGGAGCTATTTTAGTGGAACATTATCACTTAATAACTACCTCATTCCTGATTTTGATGAGCGCTTGCCTCAGCTTGTAACAACCAACAGTCGTGGCGAAACAATAACCATGACAGGTCATGATGTTGTCGCCAAAGCTCCAGCGTTCCCTCAAGAAGGGGATAGTTTTAAGGTTCATTTGCTGAGCAATCTCAGCAAGAAACGCGCTGAAGTTACTCTGCTTTATCAACGTGATGGCTGGAAAATCGATTTCTGGGCCATTAATGTTCTAGTCGATATGGCTGACTAATTATCCCGTTTATGCTCAACAACGTCCCTCTTGGCAAGGCTCATGGAATAACGTACGCTAGGAAAAATGGCCTTAGGAGCAGTGCGTCATGATCCAGCACATTCTTTTTCCCTGTGATGGGAGCGAAACGTCCTCCCTCGTAGAAGCCCATGTGCTCACGATGGCTCAGACTTTTTCTGCACGCGTCACCATTTTACATGCTTATGAATTTCTTGAGGTTGTGCCTGTCTACGAAGCCAGCTATGCCTATCTTGATGAATTAGAAACTTATCTTGAAACTCAGAGCAAGGAAATTGTCAGCCAGACGTTAAAACGTTTACAGGCTCAAGGCCTTGAAGCCAATAGTCAAATTATCAAAGGCTCTCCAGGCGTGAGTGTTGTTAGTGCAGCAAGTGAACTTGGCTGCGATCTGATTATTATGGGTAGCCGTCAACGAGGAGCTGTACGCCGTATGTTATTAGGCAGCGTCAGCAATTACGTTGTTCATCACGCTGAGTGTCCGGTTTTGATTGTGCCGACCCATGCAGAGGAGCGATAGCCTCAGTCCGCATGTCCGATCGTCAGAATTACCACAACCATATTGAAAGCGCTATTCAGAATGTTCTGAGCAAAGTTAAAAGTCCAGGACGTCTAACTCAGTCACAAGAACAAGCTCAAACTGAGACTCCTGTTCTGCCTTCAGAAACTCGCCCTGCTCCCCGAAAACAGCTTGCAAGCCCAATAAAAGCCACAAAAGCGACAACATTACAGCCGATTCCAACGCGGAAGCTTCCAAATAGATCTGTTAATAAACAAGTAGATCTGCCAACTGATAAAGTAAACAAGCAAAAAACTGTTCAATCAGCAGAGGCTTTGCTAGAGACATCAGATGCACAATCAACTGATGTCGCCCCTATTATTGAGATTCCTGGTTTAGAAGATCCAGTTTATCTTGAGGCAGAAGATCTCTACACACCATTAAGTGAAGAAGATCTAGCTCCAGAACCTGAGGAGCTGCCATTACAGGAAGACAGCTACATTCCGCCTTATAATCTTTTTGAAGAATTTGTTGAAACTGAACTCAATATCCTGCTTTCGCGGTACCTGGATCTTTGCCGCTGTAGCCAGTGCCGTGCAGATATTGTTGCTCTTGCCCTTCATCAGTTACCTGCGTATTACGTAACAGGGACTCGAGGAACTCTTACAGCTAAAAGTGTAATTTGGACAAGGTATATGCAACAAGTTATGGACGCCGTAACTAAAGGCATTCATATCGTCTATAAACGTCCACGTCCTAGCTGCCGAAAAATCAAACAAGTCCTTTGGCTCAAACCTGAAATCGAAGAAGTTCAGCTGACAGAACCTGAACAATCTCTGTTTGGTGCATTACACCATAATTTACCTGTTGAAGATCTTGAGATTACATTTTCTGAAGAAGTTGCCGAATTAATCCAAGCACTTGAACAGTCTTCTGATGAGGATAAAGCTGATTTACTACCTGTTTTTTCACCTATTGTTCAACACTCTTATCAGCAGTATAAACCTGAAGAGAGACCAAATCTTGCACCTGATGATCTGCAATTACTTGATATAGATGACTGGAGCGCAACTGAATTATCATTTCAGAAAATGCCTCAGAATCCTCCTCTGACACCTAGACCGACTGGACATAAGGAAAACACATGACTGACACTAAAACCCGCATAGAATTGGCTCTGTTGATTATTGCCGTTTCTCTGTTTATCTTTTTTACGCCATTCATCATGGGTGCCAAACAACCCTCTCTTGAGGCTTCTGTTAAGCAGAACATGGATTTTTTGCAAGAAATGTCCAAGAAGTATGTTGAAAAATATAAGCGACCTGCTCCTAATATGGACGAACTTGTTCGTGCTGCTCGCGAACAAAACTATAATAAAACTTTGTTTAATCCAATCGCCAAAAAGAGCGGTGATGCTTTTGACCGCCTAATCATTGAAGTTTACCCAAAAGAAACAGCCAGCGCACTTAACGCTGATTTTCAGGGTCGTCAGTATGCAGGCAAAACCGGTTATTATACCGATGGAACTCGTTACTTTATCTATGGCCATCTTGCTAATGGTGAGCTCCTTCGTAACCCACAGGGTGAGCTTTTGATTTACAGTAATCAGTGAAACAATTGTTTCACTGATTAAATTAAAAGTATTTACTTTCTTTTTTGTGTTTATCACATTATGAAAAAAGCCCCGAACTAATCAGTTCGGGGCTTTGAGTTTAAGATCTTGTGATCTAAGGAAACAAAGTAAGAATTAGGAGTTCTTACTTCTTGCCTTTTTTAGCTTTCTGACCGCCAGCGGCCACAGCATCTTTCAAACCCTTACCAGCAGCGAAGACAGGAGCCTTCTTTGCAGGAATTTTGAGGGGTTTGCCAGTGCGGGGGTTACGGCCTTCACGAGCAGCGCGCTCTTTCACCTGGAAGGTGCCAAAGCCAACCAGAGTCACCTTGTCACCCTTTTTCAGGGTTTCGGTGATGACATCAATGGCAGCATCGAGAAATGCTTTGGCGTCTTTTTGGGACTGTCCGGCACGTTCCGCGATTTCTTTAACCAATACTTCTTTATTCATGAGCGTTCTCCTTGGTAAGATTGGTTCACCCTCTTAGTGTAGGCTATCTTTCAGACCTTGCCTAGTATCGGCGGGAAAAAAGTGATTTTTTTTTAGGTTTTTTTTTGACTGCTGATCGGCCTCTATCCCAGTTGTGGCCCTAATTTCCTTTTCTCAAAAGGCCTTAAGCCCTTTCATAACAAGGTTTTAAGGCCAATAAATCAACTAAAAAACTGGTTCATAATTAGTGCTTAGAAGATTGGGGAATCCAAGCATTTTTAAAGTAGATCTGAAATAGATCATGAATACTTGAAAATCGCTAATAGAGATTAGAGCAAGAGAGAAGAGGGGGAGGGAATGAAGAGAAGGGTACAGAGAAATGAGGACAAAAAATGGAAAAAGTCGGAGCGAAAGGATTTGAACCTTCGACCCCCACTACCCCAAAGTGGTGCGCTACCAAGCTGCGCTACGCCCCGACAAAGATGATTATTTCAGACTAAAACACCGTAAGGTTTATTTAGCCTGTGGGGTAATCACGGACTCTATATTACTGGAAGCCGAGAGCAATGTACACCCGATTGACTGGAATATTCTTTAAGTTCCTCACCAATTTCACCAAACTGATTCCGGTTTACGCCTCAGAATGAATCTCCGTATACTAGAAGACCCTAAGATCCGGGATAAAATAACTGGGTAAAACTCAGATGACTGGCGGTGTCCGATGCTCAAACCCCTGCTCGAACGCACTTCCGTCCAGCAGGCGGAACATGTCCCTAACCTGCTGCAGATTGGAGCCCGCTGTGTCCAGATTGCAGCCCAGCTTGAACACTATCGCACTGTTGTTGTGCTCGCTGCAGATCGCAAAGAAATCGAGCTTTATCTTCAATACCTACGCGCCTTAGGTGTTGAGGACGCAGTTTATTACCCTAGCCCTTCCTTATCGCCTTATGAATGGACAGGTGAAGAGCGCTTAAGCAGTCACCAGCGTCATGCTGTCAGACATCGTCTCTTGGATACAGATTCTCCCCCTCGGTGTCTGCTTATGACTTATCAGGCCCCAACTCATCTGATGATGGATAATCTCACCTGGTATCAATCAACCATCACGGTTTACCCCAAAGATTTGATTGAGCCACCCCAACTCGTTCAGCGATTGGTTCAAGCGGGTTATGAACCGGTGAATTGGATCAGTGAGCGTGGACAGTTTACCCGCCGTGGCGCAGTCCTAGATGTCTATCCGGTAGGTCTGGATCGGGTTATCCGTCTTGAGTGGTTTGACGACGAGATTGAAAAAATCTGGTCTTATAAGCTCAATGACACAGTCGAAAAGCCACGTGAAGAAAAACGCGCTATAGTTCTTCCTGCTTTTGAATGGATCATTCCGACTGATCTACAAGGCCTCAAGATTAAGCTACAGGAAAATCACCGCGGCAATTTTATTCAGCTGCTACGTGAGTTTCAATACAGCCCAGAACTCTACCAAATCATGAGTTTTTTTCATCCTGTCACAGGTATTTTGGGTTGCTTGCCCGAAAACAGTTTGCTGCTCTGGCCTGAAGGTATCTGGCATAAAACAAAAGCTTATGCCCACCTGCTTGATGAAACAGCCCAGTCGCGTCAAATTCAGCCTCAGCATTTTACGCTTGAGCAGCTCAAGACTGAGCTAGAACGCTTTAGCCAGCAGTTTCTCGACGGCCACGATGGTCGTAGCCAGGGTGCCGTGTTGCCCCCGATCGAACAAAATCTGGATCAAATGGCATCTAGCCTTCATCATTGGCTCAAACAGGACTTTAGTATCACGATTGTCAGTCCGCAACCACAGCGCGTCATCGGAATTCTGATGGATCGCAACTGCCCTGTTAGTCAAGGTCCAGAACCCGTACCTGGCCGCATTTGGGTCGTTAATGGCAATTTACCATCAGGTTTTGCCTATGCCCCTGCCCGCTGGCTGGTCTACACAGACCGAGAACTTTTTCAACGTGAAAACCGCCTGAAGCGTAAAAAAATCCGGCGTCCCACCTCTCCGATTCAGCTCAGCCAGATGAAAGAAAACATGCTGGTTGTCCATGACGTTCATGGTATCGGCCGTTATCAAGGGCTGGTTCAGTACAGCACAACCGGTGAAACGCGTGAATATCTGTCGGTTCAGTATGCTGGAACGGATCGTTTATTAGTCCCAGTTGAGCAAATGCATCGCCTGCAGATCTACCACGGCGTAGGAGGAGAAAGCATCAAGCTGCATAAGCTTGGCGGCGCAGAGTGGGAAAAAGCAAAGTCCAAAGTCAAGAAAAATCTTGTGGAAATTGCTGAGGCTCTTCTGAAAACTGAAGCAACCCGTATGCAGGCAACTGGCACCGCGTTCCCGCCAGATAGTGAATGGCAACGTGAAATGGAATATGCTTTTCCCTATGAAGAAACGCCCGATCAGCTGCGCGCGATTATCGAAACAAAAATGGATATGGAGCAACCTCTGCCCATGAATCGTCTGGTCTGCGGAGACGTTGGCTTTGGTAAAACAGAAGTGGCTCTTCGAGCTGCTTTTAAAGCCGCGATTTCTGGTTTTCAGGTTGCTTTACTTGCCCCTACAACGATTCTGGCTCATCAACATTATCAGGTACTCAAAGATCGCTTTGCCCCTTATCCGGTTCGCGTGGAGCTCCTCAGCCGCTACCGCAGCCAAAAAGAATCTGATCAGCTCTTTAATGATCTCAAAGTCGGCAGTGTTGACATTGTGGTTGCCACACATCGTATATTGTCCAAAAAACTGAGCTTTCAAAAGCTAGGCCTGTTGATCATTGATGAGGAACACCGTTTTGGCGTGACTCAAAAAGAAAAACTGAAACAACTGGCTCCAGAAATCGATATTTTGACGATGTCAGCAACACCTATTCCGCGTACGCTCAATATCGCCTTAGGTGGTCTAAAAGCCCTCAGCCTGATTGAAACACCTCCGCCCAATCGTCAGACAATTAAAACAATTGTTGAACCTGAAAACGAAGAGACGATCAAAAAAGCGATTTACCATGAGCTTCAACGTGGTGGCCAGATCTATTACATTCACAACCGGGTCAAATCAATCTATGAAGTGGGTACGCGAATTAAAGAATTAATTCCTCAGGCTCGCGTCAGGGTAGCTCATGGCCAGATGTCTAAACAAGAGCTTGAACAGACTATGTGGGACTTTTACCACCATGACTTCGATATTTTAGTCTGCACAACTATTGTCGAATCCGGTCTTGATATTTCTAACGTCAACACACTGATCATTGAAGATGTCGAATTGCTAGGACTGGCCCAGATTCACCAGTTACGTGGGCGTGTTGGCCGCTCAAACATTCAGGCTTATGCATACTTATTCCATGATCCTCAAAAGCCTCTTACCCGCGAAGCAAGGGAACGCCTGACGGTTATTCAAGAGTACTCAGAGCTGGGCTCAGGTTACTTTTTGGCGCTTAAGGATATGGAAATCCGTGGGATCGGTAATATTGTCGGACCTCAACAGCATGGAAATATCATCACGGTCGGCTTTGAAACTTACTGTCAGCTTCTGGAAGAAACGATTGCAACTTTGCGTGGAGAAACGGTCGAAGCCCGTGACTACACATCTTGTATCATTGACTTAAATCTGTCAGCCTATCTGCCTGACAGCTGGATTAAAGAACCCGCTGAAAAGATGCGTCTGTACCGCTCTCTGGCCTATGCCGTGGATCTTGACTATGTGGATCAGTTGCTAAAAGACGCCCGCAACAAACACGGTAGCCCTCCGGCTCAAGCTGAAACCCTCTGGCGTGTGACAAGAGCCCGTATTCTGGGCAATTTATTCCGAATCGAGAAAATCGGCTTTCATGGTCCGTTTCTTGAATTGACAGGTACTCTAGCGAAAGATACTCTGCTTCTGGCTCAGAAGCGTAACCCTGAGCTAAAACAGTGGAAACATCAGCCTAACCGTTTAATTCACCCGATTAACAATAAAAACGACAAAAATCTAATCTGTGTCGAACAGTTGCTGCAGGCCCTGGCCAAAGCTGCTGAGCTGCAGAACGAGGAGCTAGAAAATGTCTCGTAATAATCTTACGCAGCGTGGTTTAGTTGGCATGGCGTTGGTTCTATTTTTGGGCAGTGGCTTTGCAGCCAGCGCATCTTATTGGGTTCAACAGAATGACTACGTTGCGATTGTAAACGGCGAACGCGTGCCAAGTCTCGTTTATGAACAACGTTTAGTTGAAACTCAGCAAATGCTGCGTCAGGCTCAGATGCCAGCAGAACTCAGTGAACAAATGGCGCTTAACCAGACGATTGAGCGCACCTTACTTTTGCAAGAAGCACGTCGCCGGGGCATAAACCCAAGTTCACAAGACATTGACGCTGAATGGGCAAGCACTTTGATTCAAAGCTATGGAGGCAATCAAGAAAAAATGACGATGGACATGCGCCGAGCTCATTACACATCGTCCGATTTTCGGCAGGAGCTGGGAAGTCGTTTTTCTTTACGCCAGCTTCAGGAACAGCTAGCTGAGAAAGAAAAGCTTACTGATAAAGAACTTGAGACTTATTATCAGCAACATCGCCAGGAATTCCAACAGCCTGAACGCATCGAAGCTTCACATATTTTGCTCAAAGCCAGTAAACCGGAGGATCTAAAAAAAGCACGAACTCGTGCAGATGAGATCCTGAAAGAGCTTAAAGCCGGTAGTGATTTTGCAAGTTTAGCTAGAAAATACTCACAGGATGAAACAACAGCTTCTAATGGCGGAAAACTTCAAGCCTTTGCCAAAGGGGAAATGGTCGCCCCGTTTGAAGCCGCTGCCTGGAACCTGAAACCTGGTGAGTTGGCAGAAGCCCCTGTTCAGACAACCTATGGATGGCATCTGATCAAACGTGGCAAAACCTTGCCAGCAGGAGTCAAGCCATTGGCTGAGGCCCGTAAAGATTTTGAGCCCTATCTGCTTTCTCAACACAAAGACCGCCTTCTAAGACAATGGCTCGAAAAGCAGCGCAAGCAAGCCAAAGTATTGATCCATCCCAAGTACGCAACAAAGCCACCAGCAGCTGAAAAAAGCAGTTCTCCTAAACAAACAGCTTCTCCCTAAGGTTTTCTCGATTTTTTAATTGGCTAACAAAAATCGGCAGCTTATGGATCGCTAAGACATTATGTTCTAAGCTCTGACAGAGATCGGCAAAAATGCTTGTAAACGAGTCTGCATAAGGCCTGACGCACTCAAGAAGCAGTATCCTCCTGACCGCTTTCTGCGCTCTTTGGTACACTGTCTTCATCACTATTGAATTACGAAAAGGAAAATACCCGTGGGCAAAGATTCCCGTAAAGGCCCCCAGCTAATGCTCGCCGCTCTGATCACCACCGCCGTTGTTGGCGGCGCGGCCGCAACCGGCAGCTACATCTGGGCAAGCCAGAATGCTTACGCCGCAAAAGTCAACGGTGAAGTGATTCCGACAACTGAGTATCTCAGCATTGTCGAGCGTGCCAAAAAACAATATGCTGGCCAGATGGGCATGGACTTTAACTCTGAGCAAGGTCGCACTATGCTCGAAAGTCTCCAGAAAAACATCATGAATTCTTTGGTCGATATGACCCTGATGAAGCAGAAAGCCAAAGAAATGAATCTGAGCGTAACGCCTGATGAATACGAAGCGCGTCATAAAGAGTTCTTACGCAGCCGTTATCAGGGTAATGCTCAAGCTCTCGAAGAAGATCTTAAGAAAAACCGCATCACCAAAGCTGAGTTTGAAAAACAATTCCGCGATCAGATCCTGCTTCAGAAGCTTTACCAGAAGGTCATTACTGATATCAAAATCAGTGATAAAGATCTTGAAGAGTTCTACAACAAAAACAAAGATAAGTTTGTTGTTCCTGAACAGATCAATGCCAAACATATCTTGATCAAAGCTGACGAAGGCAATGCCGCTGAAGTCAAAAAAGCGCGTGCAACTATTGACGGTCTGCTTGCTCAAGTCAAAGGCGGCGCTAATTTTGAAGAGCTCGCTAAAAAACATTCTCAAGATGACGGCTCTAAGCCCAGCGGGGGCGATCTGGGCAATTTCACAAAAGGCCAGATGGTTCCCCAGTTTGAAGAAGCCGCCTGGAAGCTTAAACCCGGTGAAGTCACCCCAACACCGATCCAGACTAAATTTGGCTGGCATATTATCAAACGTGGACCGACAACTCCCGGCGGCACCCGCAAGCTGGAAGAGGTCAAAGATATGATCAAAGCCCAAATTCAGCAGGATAAAGAACGTACAACGTTTGAAGCTTGGCTCAAAAAAGCCAAAGATGGCTCTCAAATCAATGTCAATGAAGAAATGACCAAAGCACCGCCGGCCACAGCAGCAGCATCTCCTCCCGCAGGCGCTCCTGGCTCCGAAGCTCAGCCAGGCCAGCCTGCCCAACCAGGTGCGCCCGCTCAACCACCGTCACAGCCACAAGATGATGGCCACGGTCATTAATGAGCGCCAGAATTGATGTGGTCGGCCTCGGTCCGGGGCCGGCCCGTTATTTAACACTGGAAAGTCGGGATCTGCTGCTGGCAGGTCCTGTCTATTTACGCACAGCTGTTCATCCAACCATTGCTGAACTAAAAACATGGGGATGTCGTTATAGTAGTTTTGATAGCCTCTACGAAGCTGCCTCTGATTTTGACAGTCTCTATCTTCAGATTGTTGAGCAATTAATCAGTGAAGCCCGAGCGCAGGGTCAAATTGTTTATGCTGTACCAGGTAATCCACTGGTAGCTGAAACCACTGTTACCCATTTATTGGCAGCAGCGCGTGGTAGTGAGCTAACAGTCAAAGTTCACACTGCAGTCAGTTGCTTAGATGTAATTTTTGAAGTCCTGGGTAAAGATCCGACTGATGGTGTTCAGATTCTGGATGGCCTTAGCTTAACGCTTGAAAACCTTCATCTTGATCAACCCCTTTTGATTACGCAAATTTACTCTCAGGCTGTTGCTTCTGAAGTAAAACTATTGCTGCTTGAACGGCTGGATCCCGAGTTTCCGATTACGGTGATTAAAGCTGCGGGTTGTGACGAAGAACGTTATGAGACCATGCCCCTTGAAGAACTAGATCGAATTGACTGGATTGATCATCTCACCAGCGTTTGGGTACCTGAAGCGCCTCCAGCGAATCGTGCTCCCCTAAGTCACCTGCGTTATGTTGTTGATCGTCTGCGTGATCCCGAAGGCGGTTGTCCTTGGGATCTGAAGCAGACTCCTCAGACCTTACGTAAATATGTGCTCGAAGAAGCTTATGAAGTCGTTCATGCTCTGGATGAAGGCGATCCTGATGAAATCAGCGAAGAGCTTGGCGACTTACTGCTACAGGTTTATCTTCAGGCTCGTGTTGCTCAGGATACCGGCGACTTTGATCTGGATGATGTTGCACGCGGCATTGCTCAAAAGTTGATTTATCGCCATCCTCATGTTTTTGGTGACACTCAAGTTGCAGACGCAGACGAAGTTAAACGCAATTGGGAAGAACTTAAAGCTCAGGAAAAAGCAGCAAAAAGCCAGTCAGGTAAGCAGCCCTCTGTCCTTGAAAAAATGACACTAGCCTTACCAGCGCTGACGTTGGCTGAAAAGATCTCACGTAAAGTAGCCCATGTTGGTTTTGATTGGCCTGAGCGACAGGGAGTTCTTGCCAAAATTGATGAAGAATATCAAGAGTTACTTGAAGCCTGTGACAGTGAAGATCTTGATTCGATTTTTCACGAACTGGGTGATGTATTCTTTACGCTTGTCAATCTGGCTCGCTGGTATAAACTCGATCCAGAAGATGCTTTGCGTCAAACCAATGCACGTTTTACACGCCGTTTTCAGGCTATGGAACGTCAACTTGATGGACGCAGTCTGAAAGATTTGGATCTAAAAGAGTGGGATCAACTTTGGAATGCTGCTAAAACGGAGGTCGGATGATCGCATTTTTAAGCGGTAAACTGGCTCAACTCACACGTGATAGTGCCATTCTTGATGTCAACGGAGTGGGTTATGAAGTACGCATCAGTGAACGTACAAGACTCACTCTGCTTGAACATCCAGAAACTGAGCCTTTAACACTTACAACTCATCTGATTGTTCGTGAAGATGGCATGGAACTATTTGGTTTTATGTCAGCACCCGAAAAAGATTTGTTTTTATTGCTCACCAAAGTCAGCTCAGTGGGACCCCGCACAGCTCTGAATGTTTTTTCAACCTTGAGCCTGGAAGAAATTGTGCGGGCCATTGTCAGCAATCAACCTAAAGTTCTCAGTGCAGCCCCAGGTATTGGGGCAAAAACAGCCCAGCGAATCATTCTTGAGTTGAGAGAAAAGCTCGTTAAGCTGCAACTGGCGCTTCCTGCAAGTGAAGCGGCTGAAGATCCTGGTTTGCCTGCGGACTGGATTGAAGAGTTAGAGCTGACTTTGTTAGCCCTAGGTTTTGCACCAGAAGAAATTCAACGCGCGATCTCTGAACAGGCTCCTTTATTGCAGGAGCAAGCCAGCGTCGATGATGCGATCCGCCTGATGTTATCTCGACTTGGAAGCACTGGATCTTAAGTGGATCTAAGTCAAATCTTGCTCTGGCTCTAGCTTGTGATCCACCTTTGATCATAAAAATTAACAAAAAAATAAGCCAGATTTAGATCTCACTTAGATTTTTTACGTCAGTTTTGCTCAAGATGTTAAGATAAGAAATGTGTAGCATCTCCCAGGAGGCCCCCATGAATTTCGGTAACAACTACAATCAGGCACTGCTTTCAGGCGCGACACCCATGTCGTACCAGCAAATGCCCTACACGCCCAGTTACAGTGTCCCGATTCAGTCCCAGCCTGCGCCCCTTCCTCAGGCGCCCATGCGGACAGACAGTTATGAGTCAACACGGGACAAAAACGTTGGAGATGTAATCGGTGGCTTCTTTACGGGGGCAGGTAAAGCCATCTATGACATGGGCCACGGTCTTTTTTTCTTGGGTAAGGGTGCCGCTTATGTCCTTGATAATCCAGTTAAATCAGTAGGCAAAGTAGGTGGCGCCATCGTACATGGTGTTACGAACCCGATGCAAACAGCTCAAACCGTTGTTACTCTGCCTTTTGCAATTGCAAAAGGGATTGTTAAGCCTTACTCTCGTGCTCTGGAACAGGGCAAGTATGGCGAAGCAATTGGCCGACTGGCTGTTGACGTTACTGTCATCGCAGCTAGCTTGGGTCAGAAAAACCCGCCCAATGGCGGTGGCGGTACAACGCCTCCGGTTGATGTTCCTCCACCGCCGGCTCCCACTCC